>CADCQV010000285.1 GCA_902803625.1 uncultured Lachnospiraceae bacterium | reverse complement strand
TCCCAGATTATACCAAGTCTTCACTTGACTCATTGATCTATAAAAACACTTTGATTTTCACGACTTATTTTTTCTGTGAATAGTAACATAGATTTCACTTTGTCACAAAGTAACAAAAATATAATGAAATATATGTGAATTATTCGAGTAGAAATTTAGCGGAAAACATATATAATATTCGTATAAATGATATAAAATTTTTATATAGAATTTTATATAGTTTTTAGTCCAAAAGAAATAAGGTCTGTCTATGAAAGCGAATATAAAGCTCATAAGTGAAAAAACAGGATTTTCACCGGCAACGGTATCCAATGCACTTAATCATAAAAAAGGCGTGAATAAAGATACTGCGGATAAGATTCTCGAGACAGCACGGGAGCTGGGTTACTTCAGGGATAACGGGATCAGCAAGATCAAGTTTGTTATGTACCGCAGAAATGGACAGATACTTGACGATACACCGTTTTTTTCACTGATCATTGACGGTTTTCAGAGAGCCTGCAGTGAAAACGGATATGAAATGGTAATGGTAAACCTCGACCGCTTCGGACCGAGCTATGAGGAGGACGTAAGAGAACTGCTGAATGACATAAGCTCTGCGGTTGTACTCCTTGGTACAGAGCTTACCGAAGAGGACGACAAGATCTTCAGGGATGCAAAATGTCCGTTTTTGATGCTTGACTATATTACCGCAGACATGCGTTTTAACGGGGTAGCAATAAACAATGTTGATTCCGCCAGACTGGCTACCAGATATCTTATAGATATGGGACATGAGAAGATCGGCTATTTAAGCGGAAGGTTCAGGATAAGGGCTTTTCGTTTACGTGGACAAGGATACAGGCATGAACTCCAGAAAAACGGGATCACCTATGAAGAAAAATACCGTGTGACCCTGGCTACCACAATGGACGGTGCATACGCCGATATGAAAGAGTATCTTGCACTGAAGCCGGAGCTGCCCACTGCATTTTTTGCTGATAATGACATTATTGCCCTTGGGGCAATGAGGGCTATGAAGGAAGCAGGAATAAAGATACCGGATGAGGTGTCCATAGTCGGCTTTGATGATCTCCCGTACTGCGAGATCTGTTCCCCGAGGCTCACATCCCTCAGGGTTCCCAAACAGGAAATGGGGATGATAGCCGTGAAAAGGATCATAGAGATGATGAGGGACAAGGCTGATGTGAAGTTGAAAATAGAAGTTGGTACAGATTTCATAAACCGTGATTCGGTTAAGAGGTTAAAATAACAGTTTGGCTGAGGATCAGTAAGAGATACTCACAGCCGGGAAGAGGAGAAAAAGCATGGCAAAAGCAAAAGTAAGGATTGGTTTCGCACCTACAAGGAGAAGCATCTTTTCAGCGCCCGATGCATTGAAATATGCGGATCTCACCAGGAAGAAGCTGGATGAGCTTAATGTCGATTATGTCGATATCAGGGATGTAAATGATGAAGGACTGCTCTTTGACGATGAAGGACTTGAAAAAACCCTTGCAAAGTTCAGAGCGGAAAAGGTGGACGGTCTTTTTATCCCTCACGAGAATTTCGGAACAGAGTATGAGTGCGCGAGGCTTGCAAAGGCCTTAAATGTGCCTGTCCTTCTTTGGGGACCGAGGGACGAGAGACCGGAGCCCAACGGTATGAGGCTCAGGGATTCCCAGTGCGGTCTTTTTGCAACAGGAAAGGTTTTGAGAAGGTTTAAGGTTCCTTTTACATATATGACAAACTGCCGACTTGATGATCCTGAGTTTGAAAGAGGGATCAGGGACTTCACGGCTGTTTGTAATGTGGTGAAGACCTTCCGGAATATCAGAATACTTCAGATAGGACCCAGACCCTTTGATTTCTGGAGCACCATGTGCAATGAGGGAGAGCTCCTTGAGAAATTCAATATCCAGCTTTCTCCCATTCCCCTGCAGGAGCTGGCAGATGAAATAGAAGCCTGCAAAAAGGAAGGAACAGAGGTAAGGAAGGTCATTGACTACTGTAAGTCAAATATGAATTGTGATATAGCTGACAATCTCCTGGAAAACGTGGCTGCACTGAAGTGTGCCATGAAAAACCTCGTAAATAAATACGGCTGCAAAGCGGTGGCAATACAGTGCTGGAACGCTTTACAGGAAGTTATAGGAATCATGCCCTGCGCGGCTAATTCCCTTATGAACGAAGAGGGAATCCCGGTAGTCTGTGAAACAGATATACACGGCGCCATCACCTCCCTTATGGTGGAAGCCGCGGGCATGAACGAAAAGAGGAGCATGTTCTCAGACTGGACGGTGAGGCATCCCGACAATGAGAACGGAGAGCTTCTGCAGCACTGCGGCCCCTGGCCTATCTCCGTAGCAAAGGAGAAGCCCACTATCTGCGTACCGGTTGCTTTCGAGCATAACGGAGCAGTATCTGCGGAGGCAGAGCATGGGAAGATGACCCTTGCCCGTTTTGATGGAGATAACGGAGAGTACTCACTGCTTTTGGGACATGCCAAAGGAATAGACGGACCCTTCACAAAGGGAACCTATGTATGGGTGGAAGTCAATAACTTAAAGAGACTGGAAGCAAAGGTAGTTGAAGGACCCTATATCCATCACTGTGTTGCAATACATGGGGATGTGGTGCCGGTTCTCTACGAAGCCTGCAAGTATATAGGAGTGAAGCCGGATTTGTACGATCCCATAGAGGACAAGGTAAAAGCTTATCTGCACGGAGAAGATGTAAGCTTTGACGAGGTATGACAGACAGCTGAAATGAAAAGCTGATATGTCTTGATTCAGAAAGGAGAATAAATGGAAAATCTGAAGGCTCTGTCATATGAGCTCAGGAAAAATACGGTTGACATCATAAGGAACGGCGGAGGAGGCCATATAGGCGGAGACATGTCCGTTATGGAAATACTGGTGGAGCTGTATTTCGAGGAAATGAATATATCTCCGGAAAAAGCAGACGATCCGTCACGTGACAGATTTGTTATGAGCAAGGGTCACTCTGTGGAGGCTCTGTATGCGGTTCTGGCAGAGAAAGGCTTCTTTCTTCTTAAGGAGGTTCTGGATTCCTTTTCAAAGTTTGGTTCAAAGTTTATCGGGCATCCCAATAATAAGCTTCCGGGGATAGAGATGAATTCCGGATCCCTGGGACATGGACTTCCTGTAGGAGTCGGAATGGCACTTGCGGGAAAGATGAATAAAAGCGATTACCGCGTGTATGTGGTAATGGGAGACGGGGAGCTGGCAGAGGGCTCTGTATGGGAAGGAGCCATGAGCGGACACAATTACGGGCTTGATAATCTGTGCGCTGTAATTGACAGAAACCGATTACAGATATCCGGCTCCACCGAGGAGGTAATGAAGCAGGACGACCAGAAGGAGCGCTGGAGTGCTTTCGGCTGGCATGTTGGGGATATAAAGAACGGTAATGACATAGATGAACTGAGGGAAGGCTTTAAGGAAGCGAGAGAATTTAAGGGAGAGCCTACCGTGATAATCGCAAATACGATTAAGGGATGCGGATCAGCGGTAATGGAGAATAAGGCTTCCTGGCATCATCACGTACCAAGTGATGAAGAGTATGCCGGGATAATGAAGGATCTGGAGAAAAGAAAGGAGGCGCTGCTTTGAAGAACACTGTTACCAACAGAAAGATAATCTGTGACGTTCTGATGGAGAACGCGGAAAAGGACAAAGACATAGTCGCCCTCTGCTCGGACTCCAGAGGATCAGCCTCCATGACTCCTTTCTTTGAGAAATATCCCGGTCAGTCCGTGGAAGTCGGGATAGCGGAGCAGGATCTGGTAGGAATTGCAGCGGGACTTGCAAAATGCGGAAAGAAGCCCTATGCCTTTTCACCGGCAAGCTTTTTAACTACCAGAAGCTATGAGCAGGCCAAGGTGGACTGTGCCTATTCCGATACCAATGTAAAGCTCATAGGGATAAGCGGAGGTATCAGCTACGGAGCTCTTGGAATGAGCCATCATTCAGCGCAGGATATAGCGGCTATGAGCTCGATCCCGAATATGAGGGTTTATCTACCGAGTGACAGGCACGAGACAAGGCACCTTATCGAGGCTTTGCTTAAGGATGAGAAATGCGCATATGTAAGGATCGGCCGTAATGCTGTAGAGGATGTTTATGAGAGTGTTGAAAAATGTCCCTTCCGGCCGGACAAGGCGAATATTCTAAAGGATGGAGATGATGCTGCAATAATAGCCTGCGGGGAAATGGTGTACCCGGCTCTGGAAGCGGCAAAGCTTTTGGAAAAGGAGGGGATACATGCATCTGTAACAGATATGTACTGCATAAAGCCTCTTGACGTTGAAACGGTTCTGAAGGTTGCCTCAAAAGCCCGTGCGGTTATAACGGTGGAGGAACATTCCCCGTTTGGCGGTTTAGGTTCAATGGTTGCCAGCGTTCTTTCTGAAAACGAACCTAAGAAAATGAAGATTCTGTCACTGCCGGACAGCCCGGTGATAACCGGCAATTCACAGCAGGTATTTGATCATTACGGATTAAATCCGGAGGGGATAAGAGATACCGTAAAGGAGATGCTGGACAGGTGAAAGAGTTTATTATCGGTATAGATCAGTCCACACAGGGAACCAAGGCAATTCTATTTGACGGGAAGGGCAGGTTTATAAGACGTGAGGATCTGCCTCATGAGCAGATAATAAGTGAAAAGGGCTGGGTAAGCCACGATCCCGAGGAGATATACCAAAATACCGTACAGGTAGTCAAAAACCTGGTGGAAAAAGCAGGAATCGACAAATCCGCTATTGCAGGAATAGGGATCTCCAATCAGAGAGAGACCAGTGTTCTCTGGGACAGAGCCACGGGAAAAGCAATGAATAAAGCCGTTGTCTGGCAGTGCACCAGAGCGGAAAGCATTGCAGCTGAAGTCAGGGAGGCAGGACACGCTGAAGAGATCAGATCAAAAACAGGTATCAATCTCTCGCCTTTTTTCCCGGCGGCAAAATATGCCTGGCTTCTGAGGAATACTGAAGGAGCGGAGGAAAAGGCGGAGGAAGGAAGTGCCTGTCTCGGAACCATAGACAGCTTTCTGGTATTCAGGCTTACAGGCGGAAGGGAATTCAGAACGGATTATTCGAACGCCTCCAGAACCCAGCTTTTCAACATAAGAGAGCTGAAATGGGATGAAGAAATACCCGGCTGGTTTGGTATTCCGGAAAAAGCCCTGCCAGAGGTTACTCCTTCTGACGGCTTTTTCGGAGAGACGGATCTCGAGGGATTCTTTGAAGAGCCGGTCCCCGTCAGAGGAGTCATGGGAGATTCGCATGCTGCCCTCTACGGTCAGGGCTGTCACGAACCCGGGATGGTTAAGGCCACCTACGGAACAGGCTCGTCCGTAATGATGAATGTTGGTGACACTCCGGTTTTTTCAGACAGCGGGATCGTATCGTCCCTTGCTTGGCATATAGGAGGAAAAGCCCAATTTGTACTTGAGGGCAACATTATATACACCGGAGCTGTTATGAGCTGGATGGTGAAGGATGTCCACCTTATGGAAAAGGCAACGGAATCCATTGAGATAATGGCCCGGGCCAATCAGGATGACAATACCTATCTCATCCCGGCATTTACCGGACTCGGGGCTCCGTACTGGGAAAGCAACGCAACGGCAATGATGACCGGAATGACGAGGACTACCGGAAGGGACGAGATCATAAAGGCGGGAGTGGAGTGCACTGCATATCAGATCTATGATATCGTGTCTGCCATGCGTCAGGATGCCGGAATAAAAATGGCGGATCTCAGGGCGGATGGAGGACCTACAAAGAACTACAATCTGATGCAGTTCCAGGCGGATATCATTAATTCCGATGTGCTTGTCCCGGATGCCGAGGAGCTTTCAGCTATCGGAGCCGCATATTGTGCGGGGATCGCTCTGGGAATATATGACAGTGATGAAGTCTTCTCCTCTGTAAACAGAAAGAGATACCGACCGTTAATGGAAGAAGAGAAGCGGAGGAAAAAGCTGCAGGGCTGGAAAAATGCGATAGAGCTTGTGCTTAAGGGCGCAGGACAGAAGTAACAAGGGTATTCACGGTACAGGACCGTTGATATACAGAGCTTAAATACATTTAACAGGAGGAAACAAAATGAAAAAGGCTATTAAAAAGATTATGGCGCTAATGACCTTAACTGCCATGACGGCGTTTATGGTCACCGGATGCGGCGGAGCACAGAGCACCGGTTCAGCAGCTCCCGCAGCGGAAGAAGCAGCTCCCGCAGCGGAGGAAGCAGCTCCAGCAGCGGAAGAAGCAGCTCCCGCAGCAGAGGAAGCGGCACCGGCAGAGGCAGCCGGAGATGCACTCACAGGCGGCGGATCAAATATCATGTATGTCATCACACCGTCAACCTCAAATCCTGCTTTTAAGGCAGAGGTGGACAATGCGGTCGCAAAGGCTGAGGAACTCGGCTATGAGGCAAAGGCAGTTTCCCATGATGACGATCCTACAAAGCAGACAGAGCTTTTTGATGCGGCGATAGCAGACAAGGCAGCAGCGATCATCTGCGACAACGCAGGTGCAGACGCTACCATCGAAGCAGTAAAGAAGGCAAAGGATGCAGGCATCCCCACCTTCCTTATTGACCGTGAGATCACTGAGGACGGAGTGGCCATCGCACAGATCATTGCCGACAATAACCAGGGCGCTGCAGCCATTGCAGAGGAATGGGTAAAGGCAATGGGTGAAAAGGGTAAGTATGTAGAGCTTCTCGGAAAGGATTCCGATACAAATGCCCACGTACGTACAGATGCCTTCCATTCGGTAATAGATCAGTATCCCGATTTCGAAATGCTTGAGCAGCAGACAGCAAACTGGGAGCAGACAGAAGCTTATGAGAAGATGGATGCACTCATTCAGGCACATCCCGATATCGAAGGAGTTATCTGCGGTAACGATACCATGCTTCAGGGTGCCTGCGCTGCACTTAAGGATCACAATATGAACGTTCCCGCTATCGGTGTGGACGGATCTGACGAGGCTGTTGCCCTTATCAAGTCAGGAGAGGCTACTGGTACCGCTCTTCAGCAGTTTGCGGTTATTGCCCAGACAGCAGTTGAAGAAGCCGACAAATACTTAAAGGAAGGTACCACAGGACAGGAAGAAAGACAGCTTATTCCCTGCATAGCTATAACAAAGGATAATGCCGACAAGCTTAAGGGCTTCGTATTCTCCGAGGATGCGGCAGCAGCAGCTCCCGCAGCAGGCGATGCACTTCCCGGCGGCGGATCCAAGATCATGTACGTTATTACACCTTCAACCTCAAACCCTGCTTTCAAGGCAGAGGTGGACAATGCAGTTGCTGAGGCTGAAAAGCTCGGCTATGAGGCAAAGGCAGTTTCACACGACGACGATCCTACAAAGCAGACAGAACTCTTTGATGCAGCCATAGCAGACAAGGCAGCGGCTATCATATGTGATAACGCAGGTGCCGACGCTACCATAGAGGCTGTTAAGAAGGCACGTGATGCCGGTATCCCCACCTTCCTTATCGACCGAGAGATCACTGAGGACGGAGTAGCTATCGCTCAGATAATTGCAGACAACAACCAGGGTGCGGCAGCTATCGCCGAGGAATGGGTTACAGCTATGGGCGAGAAGGGTAAGTATGTAGAGCTTCTCGGAAAGGATTCAGACACAAACGCACACGTTCGTACAGAGGCATTCCATTCTGTTATTGACCAGTATCCCGATTTCGAGATGCTTGAGCAGCAGACAGCAAACTGGGAACAGACCGAAGCCTATGAAAAGATGGATGCCCTTATCCAGGCACATCCCGACATCGAAGGCGTTATCTGCGGTAATGACACTATGCTTCAGGGTGCCTGCGCAGCATTGAAGGATCACAAGATGAATGTTCCGGCTATCGGAGTGGACGGGTCCGACGAGGCAGTTGCCCTCATCAAATCAGGAGAGGCAACAGGTACGGCACTCCAGCAGTTTGCGGTTATAGCCCAGACTGCAGTACAGGAGGCTGACAAGTATCTTAAGGAAGGCTCCACAGGGCAGGATGAAAGACAGCTTATCCCCTGCATAGCAATAACAAAGGCAAATGCCGACAAGCTTAAGGGCTTTGTATTCAGCGAATAAGATTCTACGGAGTATCAGCGCAGAACATCTGATGTTCTGGACGGAGTGATCGTTCGTTGATTCTTACTGACAGGGAAGCGGAGGTGGGAATTACCTCACTTCCCTGTTTTATAAAGGATCCGGAACAGATGTTTCCGCTTATTAAATGTATTGGGTAAAGGCAATTAATGAAAATGGAGGATAACGCTATATGAAAAAGCGTATTATATCTCTTGTGCTTGCTGCAGCATTTTCTTTTACGATGCTTAGCGGATGCGGGATCGCAAAGGTGATCCCCATAGGTACTGAGGGAGAATATACAGGTGAAGTAAAATTCGATGCCAGTGCAGGCGGTGACACCATGTGGACCGACCAGCTGGCACCTGAGGTTTCCGAAAAAGCAGTGGATCTTACAGAGCTTTTGAATTCTTCAAACGGAGATCTGCTGGGTGCGGGAGCATCCGCAAAGGCTGCCAAGGTTCCCACGGATTCTTCGGCCGCTGCAAGCAAGTCGATAATATATGCAGTAAAGGGAACCGGAACCGTTGAGGAGGTTGTATCGAAGGCCGTTGACCCCGAAGCCTCCAGCAAGGGCTATCTCCTCATAAAGCCCGACGGTTACAGCGGAGAGGAAGTGATAAAGATCGCCATAGGTCCCGTAAATATGGATACTTCCTTAAGGGATGCCGTTACATTTATGGATATCAATAATTATAACGGACAGAAGGTAACAACCAATGAGTGGGCAGATGTTGCAAAGAGTATAAATCAGATGTCCCAGGATTACGTGGTGGCAAATCTTGATCTGGCATCCGCTAAGGGAAAGACGATTGAATTCACCGGAGCGTTTACAGTGAGCTCCACAAAGAAGGATGAAGTGTTTATCACGCCTGTGGCATTGGAGATCAAGTAAGGCAGGAAAGGAGAGATGATGGCAGAAGCTGTTAAATGCAGGGATGATGTATTTCTGCATGCGGAGAAGATCACAAAGATCTATCCGGGAACAAAGGCTCTGGATGAAGTTTCCTTTGACCTCCTCAAAGGCAAGGTTAATGTGCTGATAGGTGAAAACGGAGCCGGAAAATCCACACTGATGAAGATGATAGCCGGGATAGAGCAGCCGTCCTCGGGAGAAATGTACATAGGCGACAGGGAAGTACACTTTAAGGATACCACCGAGGCCAGGAACAACGGCATAGGTATCATCCATCAGGATCTTTCACTTTTCCCCAATATGAATGTTTACCAGAACATATACATGAATAAGGAAAAAACCGGGGGAAAGGTAATACTGAACGATAAGCAGCATATTGAGGGTGCGAAAAACATACTGGAAAGACTCGAGCATCCCATGGATGTAAACACCCGGGTGGGGGCATTGAGAGTCGGCCAGCAGCAGATGATAGAGATCGCGAGGAATCTCGTGGATGATGACCTGAAGGTCCTCATAATGGATGAACCCACATCCTCCTTAAGTGAACAGGAGGTGAAAATACTCTTTAAGATCATGCGGGAGCTGACGAGCAAAGGTCTGTCGATCGTCTATATCTCCCACAGGCTTGAGGAGATAATGGAGATAGGAGATCATGTCACGATACTCCGCGACGGGAAATACGTGGCGGATGCCGATGTGAAGGATATTTCCGTTCCCTGGATAGTGGAGAGGATGACCGGCGGAGAAAAGAATTATCCCAGACGTAACCGGACGGTTGACTGGGATAAGGCCGAAACCGTAATGGAGGTCAGGGATCTCTGTCTTCCGAAGCCCGGAGGCGGTTATCTGGTAAACCACGTGAGCTTCGAACTGAAAAAGGGAGAGGTTCTTGGCATATACGGGCTGCTGGGTGCGGGAAGATCCGAAATATTCGAGTGCATAATGGGACTCAGGCCGGAGCACACCGGAGAGATAATACTGAACGGACAGAACATCGAAGTGAAAAATATCTCAAAGCAGATAGACAACGGTTTTGCGCTGATACCTGAGGACAGGCAGGCAATGGGTCTTGTCCAGACACTGGATATTGAAAAGAATACATCCTTAAGTGCTCTGAAAAAGTATGTAAAGGGTATTTTCGTCGACAGTAAAAAAGAAGGAGAGATGGTTGACAGGGAGATAAAGGATATCCATATAAAGGTTGCGGATAAAAAGCTTCCCATTCTCTCTCTCTCCGGCGGTAATCAGCAGAAGGTCGTTATAGGCAAGGGAATACTGACCGAGCCGAAGATACTCCTTATGGACGAACCGAGCCGGGGTATCGATATAGGAGCCAAGACAGAGGTCTTTGAGATAATCAATAAATATGCGGAGGAGGGGCTTTCTATCATAGTCATTTCCTCTGAGCTTGAAGAGATCGTGGCAATAGCGGACCGGGTAATGGTTCTGTCAAATGGTATAAAGACCGGTGAGTTCAAGGGTGAAGAGGTACAGAAGGATACGCTGGTTCTCGCCTCCTACCAGGGACATCACAACGAAGATAAGGAGAATTGACAATGGAGAAGAAGAGTTCATCAAATAATAAGCTGATAATGACGCTGTTAAACGGCAGGACATTTATCGTGCTTGTTATCTTAATGATTTATTTCAGCTTTGCGGCAAATAACTTTATGACGGTTAGCTCCCTGCTGTCGGTTGCAAAACACGTAGCACTGTACGGTATTCTGGCTATAGGAATGACCTATGTCATAATAACCGGAGGAATCGATCTGTCAGTGGGTTCCGTGGCAGGACTGGCCGGAATGCTGGCAGGAGGTTTTATCCAGGAGGGCTTTACCATTAAGGCAGCCGGTGTCACGGTTTATTTCAGTGTGCCCATGGTAGTATTCATCACGATCCTTCTTGGAGCACTTATGGGAGCCCTTAACGGTATAATCATTACAAAATTCAATGTGGCACCATTCATTGCAACTCTCGGAACAATGTATATCTGGAGAGGCTTTGCAAATATCCGTTCCAACGGTGCCACCTATTCATCCATTGCGGGATATGAAGGGCTTGGAAACACCGGATTCGAATTTTTCGGAACCAGTATCGCAGGAACACCGATTCCCTGCGGAGTAGTTATACTGGTGGTGATCGCCGTGTGTGCGGGAGTTGTTCTGAAGAAAACACCCTTCGGCTGGCATGTACTGGCCATCGGAGGAAATGAGAGAGCGGCTGTACTCTCAGGTATCAAGGCGGATAAGGTAAAGATCTGGGTTTATGCATTTTCAGGCTTCTGTTCCGCGGTTGTCGGTATAATAGCGACCTCGCAGCTTATGTCCGGTTCGCCGAAAACAGGTGAATCCTGGGAAATGAATGCGATTGCCGCATCGGTTCTCGGCGGAACCTCAATGGCAGGAGGTATAGGTAATATCGGAGGAACCATTGTCGGAGCATTTGTAATCGGTGTTATCAATGACGGAATGACAATGTGCGGTGTTACCGAATTCTATCAGAAGGTAATAAGAGGAATAGTTATCATACTGGCGGTTATCATCGATCAGGTACAGAGAAACCTTCAGGCGAAGAGGGCGCTTCAGGCAAGGAATGAGAATAAGTGACGGGGTGATGTGTTATGAAAAAAAGAGGAATAATCAACGTTCAGCTTGCGGGACTCATTGCGGGTCTCGGACATAAGGATGTGTTTATGGTCTGTGACGGTGGAATGCCTGTTCCGAAGGGGATCGAGATCGTGGATCTCGCGCTGGTTGGAGGTGTTCCGACCTTTAAGCAGGTAATGGATGCGGTTTTGGACGAATGTGTTGTGGAATACTATACACTGGCTGAAGAAATCCATGAAAAGAATCCTGAGCTTCTGAAATATATGGAGGAGAAAATGCCGGGTATCGGGCACGAATTCATAGAACATACGGAATTGAAGGAGAGAACGAAAAATATAAAATTTGCCGTAAGGACTGCGGAATTTACGCCATACCCCAATGTTCTGCTGAGAGCAGGAGTTGCATTTAAGGCGTAAAACTGTTGAAATTGTTTAAGAAAGCCCTGAGCAGCCGCTTGGGGCTTTTCTTATGTATGACGGGCATGCCGTCAGTCTGTGGTGAAAGTCCACAAGAGCGTAGTTGCCGACGAACTCCAAAGCGACTCCCAAGGTTTATACCGCATCATTTTTCATTTTGATATAGACAGCATCCTCCAGGGTGATTATCTCCAATTCCGAGAAATCGGAATAATTACTGTGATTTACAGCATTATAAAGTGCCAGGGCATAATCTTTATGCTTTTCCCTGTCGAAGATCTTGCAGAACAGCCGGTCTTTGTTCTTGGGATTGATCTTGTACCAGATTTTTTGAATAGCACCTTCCGGGATTTCGTCGGCGTATTCCCTTTCCCTTGAATTACAAATTTTAGGGCTTTCAGAGCTTTTAGTTTCAAAAAATGTACATACCAAACATCGAAAAAAAGATGTCAGGTATGCCGGGCACTCCGGTTCTCGGCATA
>CADCQV010000284.1 GCA_902803625.1 uncultured Lachnospiraceae bacterium | reverse complement strand
GATGAGGACGAAAAGCTTCCGTCCTTATTAAAGGAAACCGGCACAACAGATGAAGCTTTATCAAAATCAGAATCAAAAAGCCTTATCACCTGCTTTTCTGAATTGACGATCCCCCGGAGCTTCACGGCCTCAAGCTTTTTCTCCTGAAGCTCGCTATCCGAGCCGGATTTGAGATCTCCTTCCTTTATCACCGGGTCATCAATATGATAATAGAATATCCCGGCGGGCTTTACCTCTGTTCCCGGGTGGGCTATCCTCTCTATCTCCATAGCCCCGCTTAAATAGATCACAAGCTGCAGATCCAGGCCATAGTAGATTCTTGAAATGTCAAAGGCCTTATTCCCGCTCTTATAGTCAATAACTGAGACATAGAGTGTGTTTCCCTCTTTCGCACTGTCGATCCTGTCGATACGGCCCTTTAATCCCTGCAGCTTAAATTCCTGCTCAAACATCTCCGGATCAAAGCTGCCTCTCTCAGACTGCTTTTTCACGGCCAGTACAGTGGAATGCAGTATCCTTCCTATACGCCTTATAAAGTATTTATTCCGTTCCGAGCTGAAAAGAACAACATTTTCATTTTCATTTAGGTACCTTTTCAATGCTTCCTCTGCAAGGGCCTGCGTCTCACCTATATCGGGATCCCTGTAGCTTTTTCCCTTTTCCTTCAGTATGGATGAGTAAAGATTCAGCACATTATGGAGCAAAGACCCGAGGTCCCGTCTTTCAAAGCCGAATTCCTCCCGTTCCATGGCCTTTATTCCGTATATCATAAAATGCCTGTATGCGCACTCAGCGAATCTTTCAAGTCTTGAGGGACTGAGCCCCGAAGGGTTTCCGTAGAGAATATTGCTGACTGCAGTACTTATCCTGTCCTCTCCATGGAGCTTAAAGCAGAAGTCAAGGATATTATCAAACACCTGCCTTTTAAGCGGATCTTTGGAAAATTCCGTGTAAAGAAGCCGCGCCCTGTCAATATTCCTTCCTCCCCTGAGTGATGAGGCAAAGTCCGAGTAAAGATCGCTTTCCGAATAAAGCTCTTCCTTTTCCCCGAAAAGCACCTCCTTTACCTTTAAGAAAACGCTTTTTATATCTGAAATAAAGAGAGAGGGGTTTAGAGCTTTTCCGTCGCTGTCACTCAGAGAAAAGCTTAGGATGAGCTTTTCCGACGGTTTGGTCACGTTCATGTAAAAGTAAAGCCTGCTTAAACCTATCCGCTCTCTCGCTGTAGGGGATACTTCAACACCCTTTTCCTTTATGAATTCCCGGTCAAAGTCGGACAGAAGTCCTTTTCCCGTATTCGAAGCAGGGATAAGTCCGTCGTTTAAGCCCATAAAGAAAAGGACTCTGATATTATCAAAACGGCTTCTTTCCGTATCTCCGGCCTTAATGCAGTCAAGTCCCGGAGGGAGCACCCCGGTCTTTATGGCTTCAAATCCCGCATCCAGAATTTCGGAAAACTCCCTTAAGCCCATCCTTTCATCAGGTATCAGACTCTCAATACGAGAGATAAATTCACTGACCTGCCCCGGAACCCTTTTTATAAGGTCTGATCCCCTAAGGTCTCCCTCTTCCTCAAGCTTCTCGGAAAGAGCCTCCATTTTATCATCAATGCCCGAATTCAGGATAAAGTCTTTAAGAGCAGCAGTGTAGAGCTTTACGGGCTTTGCTCCGCCGGATACTGTATCCGTAAAGGGGCCGAGTAAGCTTATCAGGCTTTCCCTTGCAGCATTGATAAGCTCCAGCTCTTCCTCGCTTAAACGCTTCGTATGTATCCGGAAGGGCTCACTGTACTTTTTCCTGCCCCTTATATTCATTGCACGTACATAGTTTTCCAGCCTGTCGCCGTCCTTATCTGAAATACCCGTAAGACCCGAACGCACAAAGTGAAAAACGCTTTCATAGCTAAGATTTTCAACAACTGCCTCGATTGCAGAACGGATGAATTCGGTATAGGGGTTTAAGAGGATCTCGGTTGTTGAATCTATAAATAAGGGAACTCCCTCCCTTTCTGCCTCTGCGGAAAGAATGCGTGAATAAACCTCCGGCCTGGACATAACGATCCCTATCTCTCTAAACCTTATGCCCTGCCGCACAAGCTTCATAACCTCATGTATCACATATTCCGCTTCTCTCTCGGGATTACAGGCCTTTACGATACTTACCGCCTCTCCTGCCTCTTCTTCTGAGGACGTCCCTCTGAAAAGGCATTTTTCAAGCTGCCCTAACCCGGGGGTATTTGTGAAACGGTTCCTTTCGGTCTCATAAAAATGCACGGTATTTATCTCAAAATGCGCATTTTCCGCGATCTCCCTTATTTTCCCTATGGTCGTTACCGAAAGTGAAAAGAGCTCTCCGTCTTTCCCGTCATAGTCCAGGCTCACGGAAACCTCTTCCACATAGTTAAAAAGCGCGGTAAGAAAGCGGTATTGTATCGGAGTGAAGCCTGTAAAGTCATCAAAGTAGATATGGGCACGTTTAAGGAACTCTGCACGCTTTGCAGCCTCGGCAGCCCTGTCCAGGAGCTCCTCACGGGTGACGAACTTTTCTTCGATCTTCTCCCTGAATGCCTTATAAAGAATGTAAATATCCTTTAATTTTGCGGAAAGGTATTTCTTTTCCCTACCTTCAGAAAGCTTCAGCACATCCTCCGGGCTTATCTCATATTGCACGAATTCGGATATCACAGATTTTATCTCATTGATGCAGCCCGGACGTGATATGTTTTTCTTTAATACGGTGAGCTCCTTCTCATGCTCCGAAACAACGGTACGGAGGATAAGGTTTTTTCCGGTATCGTCAATTATCTCCTTTGTATTCCCCCCGGCATTGTCAAATATCCTGTGAGCCAGACGGTTAAAGGAAAGGACATCGATATTCAGGATACCCTGCCGGGTGGAAAGGGAAATAAGACGGTCAGTCACGGCGTGGCTCACCTGTTCGGGAACGATCACGAGATGGTTTTTTCTGATATCTTTTTCAGCTTCGTTTATGACCCCGGAAAAGAGAGCGGTGCTTTTCCCGCTTCCCGCAGGTCCGAGAAATATGTTTAATTTGGGCATACTATGATTGTACACCATAGATGTTGACAATTAAACGTCATTTTTGTAAAATATCAAAAGTGTCAAAAAAATGCGCGCGTAGCTCAGCTGGATAGAGCGTCTGGCTACGGACCAGAAGGTCGCGAGTTCGAATCTTGTCGCACGCATCGGAAAGTCATTGGGGACGGTTCTCTTGAACCGTCCCCATTGACTTCCCCTACTTCTTCAACGCATCCTTAGCACGTACATCGGAAACCTTTGAGCCGTCGGTCCTCTGCCTCGTAAGGTGGTTCCTTCTCTTTTCAAGCTCTGTCCGTGCATTGGTCTTTCTTGTTGCATTGCTCATTTTCTCAAGCTCTGAAAGCTTTATGGCGCGTATGGATTCATTGGAGTGCTTTTTCTGCCCCTGTTCTGCTTCCGGAGCCTTTGCCTTTTTCACATACTCCTGCATCAGGGTGTCAAGTTTAAATTCCGAAAGGATATCTGCCATGGCAAGCCTGTCTTTACCCTGCTCTGTAGAGTGTGCTTCCAGGCCGCCCTTCTTCTGGACTCTCTTAGCCTTAATATAGGCATCCGCCGCCTTCTGCATCTCATGCTCCAGCTCATGGAGCCTCTTAAGATCACGGTCCTTTATGCGTCCGGGCTCTGTGGTTCCTCCGGAGATACTCTCGCCCTTGATAACCTTGTCGTAAGCCTTTATGAAATTCTTATAG
>CADCQV010000283.1 GCA_902803625.1 uncultured Lachnospiraceae bacterium | reverse complement strand
CGGACACACCGAAGGAAGCCGTTATTACTGTATCGGATAATAAGCCCATGGCTGTTTCCACTGAGTCAAAAGGTGAATTTAATATAACCTATGCCCATGAAATACCCTTCTTTGGCAAGGGTAAGATCACGCCCGAATACTTCGGAGGTATTACGGTATCACAGGGGAATGCTACCTATACGGCCACAAAGATTAAGGTAAATAAGAAAAAGCTCCGTATCCAGATAACAGGGCTTTCCGGTGCAGATAAAGACGCGGTAAAGAAGATCAAGAAAGCGACCAAAGGCAGTAACGGCCTGCCATTCAAGTGTAACCCCTACTACGTCCGGGATACGGACAAGGCAACGCCCAAATTCAATAAGAAGGGGGAACTTAAATCAGTTAAGATCCTTATAAACAATAAAGATTACAAGGCAAAGAAAGATGAATTCAGCTATGACATCGGTACAAAACAGATCCTGTTCAAAGGGTCAAACCTAAGTGGAAGCTATCAGACCAAGTGATAACAAGCCCTGCGGAGGAATAACCCCCGCAGGGTTCTTTTTACTTCAATACCCGATTATAAAAGCTGCGGTAGGGGCTTTTCCTTTACAAAGCGCCGTTATTCGCAGTAAAATATAACGAAAGGGGCGGGGGAGCTTACGGAATAAACTTTCCGCGAGAATTGGATTCATTTTTTGAAGGGAGAGGTGGAATATGAATGATTTTTTCAGGGCTTTAAGATCCGGTAATCCAAAGAAGGAACTCCTGTCCGTCACCGTATTAAACGGTGAAAAACAGGGTGAAAAGCTGCTTATTTGTGACGGTGAGGCGATTTTCAGGTCACCGGGCTTTCCTTCCGTAGACAGTGAGACACTTTCAGGGCTTACGGAAAGCGGGGTTACAAAGCTTGGCGGCGAGGATGTCTATGTTGAAAGGCCGGGACGCAGAAAGAAGCTCGTGATCTGCGGCTGCGGCCACGTTGCTATCCCGATTATTAAGATTGCGAAGCTTCTCGATTTTTACGTTACTGCCATAGATGACAGGAAGGAATTTACCGGAAATGCTCTGAAAGCCGGGGCGGATAAGGTTATCTGCGACTCCTTTGATAAGGCTCTCCTGGGCATTGAGGGTGATATCTTTACATATTTTGTTATAGTGACAAGGGGCCATAGCTTTGATGAGGTCTGTGTGGGAGCTTTGCAGGATAAGGCCAGCGCTTACATAGGCATGATGGGTTCCAGGAGAAGACAGAAGATCGTCCGGCAGAACCTTATCAATATGGGGGTCAGGGAAGAATTCATTGATACGATACATACACCCATAGGCCTTGATATAGGGTCGGAAACCCCGGAGGAGATAGCTGTATCCGTTTTTGCTGAGATCATTAAGATCAAGAACGGTAAGGTTGAACAGATCCTGCCCGAGGATATCCTCGATGCAATGGAAGGAGAGGATGATAAGATCCTTGCCACCATTGTAAGCAGGAAGGGCAGTGCTCCAAGAAGCATAGGGGCAAAGATCCTTATCCGTGAAAATGCTCCTTCAGTTAATACAATCGGAGGGGGTCTTATGGAATCAACAATTACAAAGAGAGCGGAGGAAATGCTCTCTGATCCTTCGGAACGCTTCTCAATGCTTCATATCGAGCTTAATGCGGACGAGGACTCCAAGGTGGGAGAGGTTTGCGGAGGAATACTTGACGTGATGCTGGAAAGAGTGTGATAAGAAAGGGGAGTATATGCATATCAGTAAGGTGGGTGGTGTTATAGCTGCCGCAAATAAAAGGATGGCCCAGCCCCTGCTGCAGATAGGGACGATCTCAGTGATCCGTCGTATCGTGATCACTTATCAGCAGGCAGGGATCTTTCCGATCATCGTTGTCACGGGGGAAGATGATGATGAGATCAAGTGGCAGCTTTCGAACTGCGGAATAATCTTTATGAGGAATGAGGAATCGGGAGATCCGGAGCTTATCACCTCAGCGAAGACAGGACTTGCTTATCTTCATGGGAAATGCGACAGGGTAATGTTCACTCCCGTAAATGTCCCAATGTTTTCTCCGGCCACCCTTCTTACCCTTATGGAGTTTGACGAGGATATAGTCATTGCCTCACACCGTGGGAAGGGCGGGCATCCTATTCTCATAAAGGACTCTGCGATTCCTGAAATACTGGATTACAAGGGGGAAAACGGTCTGAGAGGCGTTATCGCGTCTTCGTCTCTTAAGAGTGTGCGGGCTGATGTGGACGATAAGGGCGTTCTTATGAGTGTCCATAATGTGGAGGAGCTTGAAGCGCAGCTTGAAGAGCACAATGCCGCGATCCTACACCCGGTGCTGCACATGCGCATGGAAAGGGAGTCTTCATTCCTGAATGAGAGGCTGAAGGTACTTTTATTTCTGCTCTCCGATAATTACAGTATCCGGAAGGGCTGTAACTGCACCGGTCTTGCATACTCCAAGGCCTGGGAAATGATAAACCAGCTTGAAGAGATACTCGGCTATCCTGTGGTTAACCGCCAGAGAGGCGGAAAGGGAGGAGGAGGCGCTTCACTTACCGAAGATGGTAAACGCTTCCTTCTGGCTTATCAGGAGTTTGAGGAAAGGATCCATACTCTGGCACAGAGGGAATTCAGAAAACGTTTTATCGATACGGGTATCATCAGGTGATAAAAAAACCTAATATACGGCGGAATCCGGACGTGGTTCCTTAAAAAGAATAATGCGGAGAAACCGCCCTGAACCTATAATTATTAAAGGGTTTACCCGTCCCGGATTACTCCGGAAACAGCATAATGATTACGGGAGGGCGGTTATTCTTTTAAAATCAGGTTAAATTTATACTTGGGGATCAATAGTAACAGACAAAAGGAGGTATGACTGTAATGGAAAAGATCAGCCAAAGCGTTGTCAAAAAGGACCACGCTCCGAAGATCTCGGGCCGCAGCATATATGTGGCCGACTATCCGGCGGAGGGGGTGCTATGCGGGAAGATCCTTCATTCGAAGGTTGCCAGGGCGCGGATCAAGGGCGTTGATGTACCGGAGCTTCCGGAGGGCTATTTCTATGTGGATGCCAGGGATGTACCGGGGGACAATAACGTTAATATCGTGCTTGATGATACTCCCGTATTCTGCCGTGAAACCGTGGAGTATATAGGTGAGCCCATCGCAATGATCTGCGGTCCCGATCCGGCAAAGGTCGAGGAGATAAGGGACGCCTGCAAAGTTAATTATGAAGAACTGGAGCCGGTGCTGGATTTCAGATCCGCGGATGAAAAGTTCTTTGACTATAATTTTGGCCACGGCGACGTGGATAAGGCCTTTAAGGAAGCTGACAAGGTCTACGAGGAAGAGTTTGAGACCGGATACCAGGAGCAGGGCTATCTGGAAACCCAGGGAATGATGGCTGAGCCGGAAGAGGGCGGCCGAATGTTTGTCCACGGCTCTGCGCAGTGCGCGTATTATATTCACGGGGCAGTGAAACGTGTGCTGGGCTGTGATTCCGACGGAGTACATATCCTGCAGGATGTTACCGGAGGCGGTTTCGGAGGAAAGGAAGCTTTTCCCTCGATCCTTGGCTGTGAGGTCGCTGTTGCGGCACGTAAATGCAATAAGCCGGTGCGCTGTGTATTTGACCGGAGGGAGGATATGGAATACACCTCCAAGCGCCATCCCTCGCTCTGCCGCTATAAGGCAGCGGTTAAGGACGGCAGGGTGACCGCTCTCGATATAGATGTGAAGTTCAATGCCGGTGCTTATTCCACTCTTTCTGCGGTAGTGCTGCAGCGCGGTATCATTGCATCTCCCGGGATCTATAATGTTCCGAATGTCAGGGTACACGGCTGGGCTGTGAAGACAAATACCACTCCATGCGGAGCATACAGGGGATTCGGAGGTCCGCAGACCTTCTTCGCTATTGAGATGCTGATGGATCATATAGCAGCGGATCTCGGAAAGGATTCCCTTGAATTCAAGGAGGCTCATTTAGTTAAGGAGGGTGATGTGACCTCCACCAACGGGAAATACCACTTCCCCGTACCCGTAAAAGATATGATAGAGGAGATCGACAAGGCCTGTGATTACAGGAAGAAGCGTGCGGAATACAAAAAGCCGCAGAGCGGGCGTTACCGTAAGGGTATCGGAATGTCAATGTATTTCCACGGTGCGGGCTTTACGGGCTCCGGAGAAAGAGACCTGATCAAGGCTGTGGCAAAGCTCCGTAAATATAAGGACGGAAGAGTTGAAGTCCTTGCTTCAAACGGAGAGATCGGACAGGGGGTTCGAACGACCTTCCCGAAGATCGTTGCAAATGAACTGGATATCCCTCTGGACAGGGTTTTCTATGATCATCCCGATACTGCCAGGGTGCCCGATTCCGGACCCACCGTTGCATCAAGATCCCTTATGGTGGTTGGAGAGCTTTTACGCCGCGCAGCCATCAAGCTTAAGGAACAGTGGGCAGACGGGGAAGAGCAGGAGGTTGAGGAGCGCTTTAAGGAGCCGGATTTCCTGATCCCTTTCTACCTTGATAAATTCGAGTGTGATGCCTATCCCACCTACGCCTGGGCGGTAAACGCCATAGAGCTTGAGATAGATACCTATACCGGCAGGGCAAAGGTCCTCGGTGCATACGGAAACTTTGATGTGGGAACCCCGGCTGACTACAACATAGTACTGGGACAGATGGAAGGCGGATTTTTACAGGGTATCGGCTACGCCTCCATAGAAAAGATGGAATATGACAATAAGGGCCGTATCCGCAATAACTCCTATTCGGACTATCTGATGCCTACCACAAAGGATGTGCCGAATCTT
>CADCQV010000282.1 GCA_902803625.1 uncultured Lachnospiraceae bacterium | reverse complement strand
GCGAGCCGGGAACAGATCTTGAATGGTTCAAATACTGGAAGGAGTACTGCCATCAGTTCCTTCTGGATCTCGGCCTTACTCCCGAAAACTTAAGGACCCGTGACCACGACCCTGCAGAGCTTGCTTTCTATTCAAGGGCCACAACGGACTTTGAATTCCTCTTCCCCTTCGGCTGGGGAGAGCTCTGGGGAGTTGCTGACAGAACCGACTATGACCTTACGCAGCACCAGAATACCTCAGGCGAGGATATGAGCTATTTTGATGACACAAAGAATGAAAGATACGTGCCATACTGCATAGAGCCCTCACTCGGTGTGGAGCGTATGGTTCTTGCCATCCTCTGCGACGCCTATGACGAGGAGGAGCTTGAGGGCGGAGACATAAGGAATGTGATGCACTTCCATCCGGCTCTGGCTCCGGTAAAGATCGGAGTCTTCCCCTTGAGTAAGAAGCTTAATGAGGGTGCCGAGAAGATCTATGATGAATTAAGCAAATACTGGAACTGTGAGTTTGATGACCGCGGTGCCATCGGAAAGCGTTACAGGAGGCAGGACGAGATAGGAACCCCTTATTGCATAACCTATGATTTTGACTCCGAGACCGATAATTCAGTAACCGTCCGCGACCGTGATTCCATGGCACAGGAGAGAGTAAAAATTGCAGATCTAAAGGATTATTTCAGAGATAAGTTTATTTTTATATGAAAGGCAGTAGTTTATGAAACAGTATACAGCAAATGAGCTTCGAAATACCTGGAAGCAGTTTTATATCGACAGGGGACATGTGGACTGCGGTGCAGTGTCCCTGGTAAGTGACGGCTCCACGGGAGTTATGTTCAATGTGGCGGGGGTGCAGCCCCTTATGCCATACCTCCTCGGGAAAAAGCACCCGAAGGGAACAAGGCTCTGCAATGTTCAGGGCTGTGTCCGTACAAACGATATCGATTCGGTTGGAGATAAGAGCCATGTTACCTTCTTTGAGATGCTGGGAAGCTGGAGTCTCGGTGATTATTTCAAGGAGGAACGCTGCAAATGGAGCTATGAGCTTTTAACCGAGGTTTTCGGCTTTGATGCGGATCACCTTGCCGCCACCGTTTTTGCGGGAGATGAGAATGCTCCCCGGGATGAGGAGGGCGCAGGATACCGCATAGCCTCGGGCTTCAAAAAGGAAAATATCTATTATCTTCCCGCTAAGGACAACTGGTGGGGTCTTGAGTACGGTCCCTGCGGTCCCGACAGCGAGATGTTCTATATCGAGGATAAGCCGGACTGCGGTCCTGACTGCGGTCCCGGCTGCGACTGCGGCAAATACACCGAGCTCGGTAATGATGTTTTCATGCAGTATGAAAAGCATCATGACGGGACACTTACACCCTTAAAGCAGAAGAACGTTGATACAGGCTGGGGACTTGAAAGAATTCTTGCATTCTTGAATGGCAGTCGTGATGTGTATCAGGTAGATGTATTCAGTCCGGTAATAAGCTATATCGAAAAGGAAACAGGCGGGAAATACAATGCTGACGAAAAAGAGACCCGTTCCATGCGTATCCTAGCGGATCACATCCGTACATCGGTAATGCTTATTGGTGACGAGGCGAAGCTAACTCCCTCGAATACCGGAGCAGGCTATATTTTAAGACGTCTTATCCGGCGTGCGGTGAGACACGCGAGAACACTCGGTCTTTCTAAGGAGAAGATACTTGGGATTGCGGAGATCTTTATCGATAAGATCTATTCCGAAAGCTATCCGAACCTTGTTTCGAACCGTAAATTCGTGCTTTCCGAGCTTGAAAAGGAGATTACAAGGTTTGAGAGCACCCTTGAAAACGGTATGAAGGAATTCAAGAAGATCCTTGATAAGGCAAAGGCAGAAAAGAAGACAGTCCTTGACGGCGCTGATGCCTTCTTCCTTTACGATACCTACGGCTTCCCTCTGGAGCTTACAATTGAGCTTGCCGGAGAAGAGGGCTTAAGTGTTGATGAACAGGGCTTTAATGCAGGTATGGAGGAGCAGAAAAAGAAGGCTCGTGAAAGCCAGAATTTCTCTGCTGACCTTGAGGCTGCTTCCGGGGTATTCGATTCCCTGGATCCCTCTTATTCATCAGAGTTCAGCGGATACGGAAATACAGAGGATAACGGGAAGATCATTGCTCTTGCAAAGGGTTCAGAGCTTTGCGACAGCCTGAATGAAGGTGATAAGGGCAGTATCGTTACCGATAAAACGCCCTTCTACGGAACCATGGGAGGTCAGGTAGGAGACAGGGGTGTGATCACGGTAAACGGGTCGGCTGAATTTATTGTCAGCGAGACCGTTCACGCAGGAAACCGTATCGTTCATATTGGTGAGGTGAGAAAGGGCTCCTTTAAGACAGGAGACAATGTGGCACTTCAGGTTGACCGTACCGAGCGTGCCAGGACTTGCAGGAACCATTCGGCTACACACCTTCTTCAGAAGGCTCTTAGGGAGGTTATCGGTGAGCATGTGGAGCAGGCAGGATCCTATCAGGATACGGATAAGACCAGGTTTGACTTTACCCACGACAAGGCTCTTACAAAGGATGAGCTAAATAAGGTTGAGGATCTTGTAAACAGGAAGATCGCTGAAGCACTTCCTGTTGTTACCGAAGAAATGACCATGGGGGAGGCTAAGAAGACCGGAGCTATGGCACTTTTCGGTGAAAAATACGGCGATATCGTAAGAGTCGTTAAAATGGGAGACTTCTCTGTCGAGCTCTGCGGTGGAACCCATGTTTCAAATACCAGTCATGTCGGTATCTTTAAGATACTTTCCGAAAGCGGAGTAGCTGCCGGAATAAGAAGGATAGAGGCTCTGACAGGTGATAATGCGAGGGCATATTACCGGGATGAGGAGAAAAAGCTCTTTAATGCTGCGGCACTTCTTAAGACTACTCCGGCCGATCTCTCTGAGCACATAAAGAAGCTGCAGGATGAATTAAAGGCAGTTAAAAGCGAAAACGAGTCCCTTAAGAGCAAGGCAAACAGTGAGGCTCTTGGGGATGTTGCGGAAAAGGATATTAAAGGAGTGAAGCTTCTGTCGGCTGCCATTAAGGATGTTGATATGAACGGGCTCCGTGATCTTTCTGATAAGCTTAAAGCCGGAAAGGATGCGGCTGTGATCGTACTTCTGTCCGACTGCGGTGGCAAGGCCAATATCGTTGTTGCTGCAACCGAAGGTGCCATAGCGAAGGGTGCCCATGCCGGAAATCTCATTAAGGAGATCGCTCCTCTTGTTGGAGGAGGCGGAGGAGGACGTCCCAATATGGCTCAGGCCGGAGGAAAGAACGCTGCCGGCATCCCGGATGCTTTGAGCAAAGCGGAAGAGGTGCTTGGCGGTATGCTTCAGTGATGTTTTATCCTGAGGAGCGTTAGCTACATATTTCCCAAAGAGTCTAATGGGACAAGAATAAAGTAGTAAATGGTTTATTCATATACAGGCACAATGATATGATTTCCTGCGGTCAATGCCGATTCCGTAGACAGGTGGTTTATGGAGGCGATTTCATTCTTAAGCCTTTCTCTGTCATTCTGTTCGGGGCACAGGTATTTTTCTGCCAGAGAATCAAGGCTGTCACCGGGATAGATCATTATGCTACTGTAGTGCTTCTCTTTTATAGAATCGGAGGATGAGGAATCAGCGAAGGATCTGATGCTCCCGAGCAGGGTCAGCAGTATGAGCAGCAGAGAGAGAACGGTTATAAACCGTGCTGCCAGTCTTTTCGCCCTGCGCTGTCCCTTTATCCTCCGATGCTTCTTTATTCTGCAAATGCGGTCATTTTTCATAAAATTATAAGTTCTTCCCGTTTTACTGAAATTATCTGGGTTTTCTACGTTTTCTCTGATGATGTTTTCTCTGATGATGTTTTCCCTGATGATGCCTTCCATAGTCCTGCCTGTCTGCCTTTCTGCCTGTTTCCGGGAATATCGGTATCTATATTCGATCATCCGAAGCTATATACGTATTAGTCCACGGACCGGGCAACTCAGAACATCTGTTCGATATTTGTATTTTATCGAACAACTGTTCTCTTGTCAATAGTTTTTTCGAATATCTGTTCGATTATTGATTATCCTTACGCATATACCAAATCTCTTTGTTCGTTCTACTTGATCTTAAAAGATATGAAGTCCAATAAAACACCCTTATTCTCGGTCCCGGAAGACCTATAAGTTAAACTCGCAAACGCTTCGCTTTTTGCTCGTTATAAAATCGCTGCTGACGCAGCTCTCCGGGTACGGGGCTTAT
>CADCQV010000281.1 GCA_902803625.1 uncultured Lachnospiraceae bacterium | reverse complement strand
TCGCCTCCGGATGGTTCCACCATCTCTTTAATGGTGAAGGTATTGCTTCCCGGCTGGTAGACCTTTGCCAGGACATCAACTGTGTCTCCGTTTTCCGAATTGTAAATCCCGTATATCACTTCCTTATCATCATCAAGCTTGATCCCGAACATCCCGTCCTCCAGATCTTGTCCTTCCAGTTCTATCTTGGAGCGGAGTGTCACATATCCTATGAAACGGTTAGAGTCCTTAAGACTTGGGAAAACCGCATCCTTGAATTCCTGCGACGGGGTACCCTCTATGGTGAGAAGTTTTCCCCTGTATTCAGCCACATAAAACATTCTGCTTCCGTAACTGGGCTTAAAGCTGTCAGAAACCTTCACCTTTTCAAGGTTATCTGTCCTGAAAAACATTTCCGTGGCACTAGGCGTTGCACTCCCCCATTCGATGGGAGAGAGGTCAATCTCCTTTAATCCGTCACAGTACAGGAACATGTTATTAAGCTTTGTTGCGCTGCTCATATTGAACATCCCCATATCTATGTCCTTAAGTGCACGGCAGTTTGAAAACATATAGCTGAAATCCTTTACCCCGGAGAAATCCAGGCCGGTTATATTCACTTCTTCCAGACTGGTACAACCGGAAAACATACTGTCTGCATATGTGAGTTTCCCGTTATTGGATCCGCTTCCGTTGATGGTTACCTCAGTAAGACCCTTACAGTTTTTGAACATATCCCTTGTATTTGAGGCATTATTGAGATTCACGGTTATTCTATTAAGGGATTCGCAGCCTTGGAACATCTGCTTCAAATTTGTGCATTTACCAAGATCAAGATCCTCCACATCCACATATTTCAGTTTTTTGCAGCCCTCAAACATGCTTATGGCTTCTGTTACCCCGTCGGTTTTGAAGTCACCCCCAAATATCACTCCCTCCAGGTTCTCCATACCATAGAAAAGATCCTTTGTCCGCCAGTTCAGTTCCGGACGTACCGGAGTGCCGTCCACGGAATAAAAGGTTATCTGATGCAGATTCTTATTTCTGTTGAGGCCTGTCTTATAATGGGTGCTGGTGCTTTCCATTTCTATACAGACCGGATAGTCCACGCCGTCTACGGTAGCCTTTCCACCTATTGAGATATCCGTTTCCGTTCCCTTGTACTCCTTCAGATAGATGAATTTCCCGTCATAGTTAAGGTCATCTATCGTATAATCCCAGTCATTGAGCCAGGCATCCGTGTTTGACGATCCAAGAAGCCGGATTGGAGAACCGCTGTTCCTTAAAAGCCTGGGCTTTTCTTCCTTTTCAGGTGATCCGGTTTCTGATATTTCTTCCTCATCAGGAGCTTCACCATCCTCATCTTCTATGGTTTCACTTTCTTCAGAGGTTTCAGCTTCTTCCTCTTCAATAGCCGGTTCTTCTTCCAGATCCTTATCATCCTCCACATCGGTTTCCTGATCTGCTTCCATTTCCGGATCCTGTATTTCCTCCGCCGGAAGCTCCGGCAGTTCCCCGGCAAATGCCGGAGGCAGCATAAGTGCCCCCGACATAACTATCGCAACAAAAAATGAAATATACTTTTTTACCACAGTGCTTCCTCCCTCTCTACGCTTAAAGTTCCGTCTTCATTGAGTTCCAGAGTGATCTTTTTATTTAAGTTCTCCGTTTCGGATGTCACGGTATCATCCTCTGTCATTCTTGCCACGAATTCCAAAGGCTTTGAAGGATCGTAAACCTTTACACTTCCAAAGGAGATCTTTCCGTCTGCGTCATTTTTCACAGTGGAAATAACAGTGTCATCTGCTATTTCGCCGTCATAGAGGGTGAACTCAAACATATCCGCTTCCAGGTCGGCTCCGTCCAGATCCACATTGGCTACAATGCTTACTTCTCCCAGGTATCTATTGTTGTCTTCAAGGATCGTAAACACCCGGTTCCTAAAGTTCTCGGAAGGGTTTCCTTTTACTGTCAGCTTTTTTAGGGTATCCGTCTGAAACATTTCCGCGCAGCTGGTACTGGGTTCAAAGTCATTTGGAAGGGTTATCTCAGCAAGTTTTCCATCCCCGGCAAACATCCTGTTGGTGTTCTTTTCAGTATTTCCCCATAACGGATTGCTTAAATCTGCTGATGCAAGGGAAGTACAGCCTTCAAACATGCTTGCCGCTGTTCTGAGATTCCTGAAATCCACTCCGTCAAGGCATATACCATCCACGTTTGTGCAGCCCTTAAATACCCTCTCCGCTTCCTCGCATTCACTGAGGTCAAGGTCTGAAAGGTCTGCTTTTTCAAGAGCTGTGCAACCCTCGAACATACCGTTTATGGAATAAAGCTTATGGGATCCAACTGCCACAAGGCTGTCATTAAAGACCACTTCCTTCAATGCGGTACATCCCTTGAACAGGCTGTCTGCGCCAAGACGAGTACTGCAGCCCACCGCCATATCATCTACGGACTCAAACGTCACCTTTTCTAAGATCGGGTTATTCTCAAAAAGGGAATGATGCTGTTTGCTTTCCGTGTCATACCTTATTCCGAGCAAAACTCCGTATTCCTTTCCGCCTTTCTTGACCTTGCCCTTGATGGTGATCTCCTTATCTGTGCCGTTATATTTGTCCAGCACGATATAATCTGTACCGTCATTATTGGTATACTCATAATCCCAGTCCGAAAGCTTAAAGCTTCCTGCAGGTGCGTTATAGACGTTATGGAAGGTACCCATATCTATCACCGGGATATCCGCCGCAAAAGCCGTAAAGCTCATTGTTATCATCATTACTGCTGCCAAAATCATTGAGATTGCTTTCTTTGCTATATTTTTCATAATTCTCCTCCGATTATTTCAATCCTTTTACTGTTACTTCGCACTCAGCTGTCACGTTACCGGACTTACCATAGACTGTGGCCGTGCCGTTTGACACGGGAGCCGCATATCCGTCTTTATTCATCTTTACCACGGCGATATCCGATGATCTGTACTGTACTGCTGAGTTATTTGATACGTTCTTCATCTGAAGCTTTACCGGCTTGTCATTTATTGTGATTTTCTTTTTCCTGAACGCCGGGAGTTTTGCTTTGACATTGCCCTTTATCTTCCTTTTCCCGAAACAAAGGGTCACCTTTGATTTACCGTCTGCTTTCACGGTAATGCTTCCATCTGCGCTGACTGTTGCTATATCTGCCTTTTTGGAATCAACGGATGTGGGCTTTAAGTACTTAACCCCGGAAAGATAGGTGTCCATTGAGATGGTTTTCACATCATTTACCACCAGGGCATTCTTTTTTACCTTTGGATCCTCTGCTATGATCAGATATTCTTCCTTTTCCCCTGCGGATCCTTCAAGGGTTATGGTCACGGTTCCGGGCTTCTTCACTTTTATGAATCCGCAGTACCACTTGTTTCCCTTGCTGGAACGGGATTTGTCCTTCTTCTTTGATACTTTTATGGCTCTCTGATCCGAAGAATTGACTCTCGCCACATTGAAAGACGGTGTTATCCGCCACTTGGTTTTTGTGGGAACCACTGTTTTAGTCTCAGTTATTACATCCCCTGTAGCTGGAGCCTGGGCGATATAGTCAGCGGAGGTGCTGTTCTTATTCTTATCTCCCGTCTCCGTTCTGCTCCCTGAACCGCTTCCCGGATCATCTTTTTTCGTGGGATCGTCATTTCCGGGTTCTTCATTATTTCCCGGGTCATTATTTCCTCCGGATTCTCCCTTACCGGAAACAACATAAAATGTTCCAAGTTCAACAGTTGTCAATGGAGCCGCCACTACCGGCATACTGAACATTGACATGATCAATGGTATAATTGCCAGTTCAGCAAGCCTCTTTCTCAAATGTTTTTCCATAAATATCACTCTCCTTACCCTTCTTTATCCTGTCCATCAGGATCTTCTCTTTACGCTCCTCGATTTTCTCGGCATTTACATAGGACAGACCGTCTATCGTGCCCTCCATGCTGTATTCGTATTTAAGCCATCCCTCCGATCCACGGTGGGTTTTGGGAAAGATGCTGCTTTTTAAGCGGACCATTATTCCCATATGACAGGCATTGCCCCAGAACTCAATGATTCCCTTTTTCTTTCTCTGGAAGAGCCTGCCTATTGAGCCTCTTTTTACCATGATCTTTATCTTCACCCTGAGCCCTTTATAGCTTCCGCTGTCCTCAAGGACATACCAGCCGTCCTCCTTAATGAAATCAGCCAGGGACAGGTTGTTTCTCCAATAGCAGACCGCCCTGTTTCTCGGTGATATCTGCCTTATCTCAGCGTACCGATCGCTGTATCTTACTTTTGCCATAAATATTCTCCTTATCGTTATTACCGGGCTTCCCCGGCGATTCGGAAAAGTGGCTTTTCCGAATTTTCCAAAATCCTCCCGAAAACAAAAAAGGGGACGGTAATGAAAACAAATGATTCAAAACCGTCCCCAGAAAAGGAAAAAATATGAATTTACCATCAGATTGATCAGATAGCAGGTTCTATGGCGGGAATCCCGAATAATGATCAAGGATGTCCTGCCTGTATGCTTTTATCCGGCTCTTACCCGGATTTTCTTCTCTCATACCATCCGTCTCCTTCCTCGTTATATTCGCATAGCTGTCTGTAATACTCGGCCATGGTCTCCGGCGCGTGGAAAAGCGTTGTGGTCATATACGCCTTTATGTTGTGTATTTTCTTTGCCTCCTTTTCCACCCGGTCCTGGGCATAATAGATATGCTGCTCTGTAAGTGACAGGAACCTGTCCCTTACAAAGCTGTATGGATAAAGGGCATCTCCTATCCTTACCTTTTCCCGTTCTCCGATAACCATTCCTTTTATGATCTCAAAATAGTTCTGCCAGCTTTCCCGGTCAGAAATATTGTCATGGCTCATATGCCAGTCATACTGGATATTTTCCTTTATCCTTTTTATAAGGGGATCATCATCAATCCCATCCTTATCCCCGTTCTCAACCGTCTTTTCTACTCTATGGTCTGTGATTTCCCTGCAGTCAATGAGCTTTACAGGCTTATCAAAGGATATGGATTCGATAAGATCTGTCTTTCTATGCTCAGTATTATTTGTATAAGTATTATTAGTGCTGGATTTTACGGCATCCGGATGTCGTGATTTGCCACATCCTGATGTCGTATTTTGCTGCATCCTGATGTCGTGATTAACGGCTTCCAGATGTCGTAAATTGCCGCAACATGTTGTCGTAATTTGCGACATCTGTGTATTTTCAAGGGTTTCAGGCACCTTTTTTGTAGTGGATAACTTGTTAATATCCGGGTTATCCACCGTTTCATTTTCGATAACGTTATCACTGATGCCGGAATTCACGACATCTGGACGTGCATTTTCATTGATAATCTCTGTACTTTCATCACCATCCCCATCTTTGTCTTCTGTTATTCTGACGAAATTCTTCACATACATGATGTCCGGTTTCCCAAGTCCTCTTCTTTTTCTTTCAACCAGTCCAATACCCTTTGTATCGTCCAGTTCCGAAAGGATCCGCCCCGCTTTATCCCTGCTGCATCCGATCTCTTCTGCCAGAGATGTAACAGTAAAGCTGATGTATACCCTGTTATCTTCATCAATCCACCCGTTCTTTACTGAAAGTGACATCCGGTCAAGCAGGATCCCATACACTACCTTTGCCTCAAAAGACAGGGTTCTGAAGTGCCTGTCTGTAAACAGGAGCTTTGGAAGCCTTATAAAGGAAAACTGCTCCGCCTCCGCTCCATAGAAATAGTCAAACTCCACGAGCCTGTTCACTTTTTTCACGCTCCTTTCTGGCTCATTACCAATATTTTTCTCTTTATTGTTTCTACTCCCCGCCATTACCATCCGGATCTACGCTTATTTCTTGCTTTCCTGTTATACCTGGCAAAAAAGAAGTACATTCCTTCTCTTTCTTTCACAGGAATGAGATCTGAAATGCTTATAAGTTCTATCTGCGTATCATTCATAAGTCTTTTTCTCCACCAGGTCAGGTTCTTCTTATTGCCGGTTATTTTTTCTTTGATCATCTTAATTTCCTCCTTATTTGCACTGAAAAAGGCATCTCCTGAATTATTGGAAATGCCTTTCGGAATTACATCAATATTAAATTTTGTCCTGATTTAAGCTTTCTGCGGGGTTAACAATGCGAGAACATAGTCTTTAGTAACATTGTATTTCTTTATTATCCTTTCAATAATATCCTCGTCTGATTTTCCATCATCTCTAAGAATATCAATT
>CADCQV010000280.1 GCA_902803625.1 uncultured Lachnospiraceae bacterium | reverse complement strand
GTATTTTGAAGAATATATAAATGCTCCAAGGAAGGAGAAGGATGAAACCTTTATCGGGAAATTCATCCGTGGCGCCATAGCTCATAAGGGAATGGTGATAGGCGAGATATTTAAGACCGGGAACAAGCTTGCGGGAGCAGCCAGGGAAAGCATTTTTGACAGAATATTTAAAGGAGAACGGGAGTGACTATTTTTCAAAGGATCAGAAATATTTTTGTCGGGTTTATTATGATCGTGATCGCATTCATTTTCATTGTGGCTCCGAGCGATGAGGCATATGTATTTGTTATCACTGTATTGACGCTGGGACTTGCGATAAAGGGGATCAGGGATATCATTTTTTATTTTACCATGGCGAGACATATGGTCGGAGGAAAGATGATACTGTTCCAGGGGGTCATAGTGCTTGACTTTGCATTGCTCACCGGATCTTTGTCAGATGTCCCCAAAATATACATTCTGCTTTATCTGGTAGTGATCCATGCGTTCTCGGGGGTAGTGGAGATCCTAAGGGCGATGGAGGCCAGAAGGACGGTGTCAGGACCCTGGAAGATGAAATTTACCCATGGCTTAATAGATTTTCTGCTGGCATTTTCCTGCTTTATTTATATCAGACAGACACACACTGCACTTATCATATACAGCATAGGTCTTTTGTATTCCGCGGTGATGCGTATAGCAAATTCCCTCAGACGGACTACCTTTATTCTTATCAGGTGAGTGCGGATAAGGAGTTATGACAGAGTCTGTTCCCGGGATTCCTTCCCGTGTGTTATCACAAGATGAACGGCGTTTAACACATACATAAGTTCGATAACAAGTTTGCATAAATGTAAGGCGGCCGTAATTGCAACAGTAAAAAGATCATCGGAATAAATGCGGAAAATGATAATGCTCTGGGCATTTAGAATAGAATATAACTGTTCAGGATCCGGACGGCTCTGAACAAATACGTGAGAAAAAGGAACGGAGATATCGTATTATGAAAATAGTTTTACTCGAAAGACTGAGTGCAGGGGAAGATATGGATGTGTCCTGCTTTGAGGAGCTGGGGGAGTTTGTTTCCTATGATAATACCGTGACTGTAGAAGAGGTTGCGGAACGTGTTTCCGATGCAGATGCGATAATATCAAATAAGGCCCCGATGAACGGGCTTTCTCTGAAGGATGCGTCGAAGGTAAAATTCATCGGAGAGCTGGCCACAGGCTATGACAATTGCGACATTGAATACTGCAGGAGCAGGGGAATAAGAGTTGCCAACGTGAGGGATTATTCCACCGCTATGGTTGCACAGCATACCTTTACCCTGGCGCTTACTCTTTCCCAGAAGATAGTTCACTATGATAATTATGTGAAATCCGGTCAGTACGCCTCACAGCAGAGGTTTTCAAATTTTGACATTCCGTTTAGTGAACTGGATCAGAAGACCTGGGGAATAGCAGGCTTCGGAAACATCGGCTCAAGAGTAGCAAAAATAGCCGAGACTTTCGGATGTAAGGTGATCATACATTCTCTAACGGGGAGCAGACACGACTGCGGATATGATCAGGTTGACAAGGAAACCCTGCTAAGGGAGAGCGATTTTCTATCACTGCATTGTCCCTTAAGCGATCTCAGCCGGAATTTCATAGATAAAAAAGCTTTATCCATGATGAAGGATTCCGCAATCCTTATCAATGTTGCCAGGGGACCGGTAGTGAATAATGCGGACTTATATGAAGCCCTGGTAAACGGAAGGATCGCCGGGGCAGGACTTGATGTTCTGGAGAAGGAACCGATATCAAAGGATAATCCTCTGGGAAAGATAAAGGACAGCGGCAGGCTGATCATAACCCCTCATCTGGCCTGGGCTAGTGTGGAAGCAAGAAAGCGCTGTATTGACGAGGTCTTTCTGAATCTGCAGGCATTCATAAGAGGGGAAGAAAGGAATGCGGTCTGCTAAATATCCTCAGACCAGAGGTTTTTTAATGTTTCCATGATCACCGGGATATCATAGGGCTTAGCCAGATGAGCGTTCATACCGGCGGCTTCTGCAGCCTGCCGGTCCTCATCAAAGGCGTTTGCAGTGACTGCTATGATGGGTATGGCGGCTTTGTCCGGTTCTTCCAGTGCACGGATCTGTTTTGTTGCTTCGTATCCATCCATAATAGGCATCTGGATATCCATCAGGATGACATCGTAGTAAGCTGAGGCTGCAGATTTCACTTTTTCCACCGCCTCTGTTCCGTCGCCCGCAATGTCAACATCTAGTCCTGCGCCGGTCAAAATATTTTCCGCCAGAATCTGGTTCAGTTCATTATCCTCCACCAGCAAAACCCGTTTCCCGGAAAAATCAGGCAGGGATGCCGGGGCATTCATTTCCTGAGGTTTCAAAACCGTATCCTGCTTTGCGGAAACGCCGCTGATCTTACACGGTAATTTGACTATAAATTCGCTTCCCTCTCCTTCGGCGGACTGTACCGTGATACTGCCGCCCATCATTTCTATGATATTTTTCGCGATGGCCATGCCGAGGCCGGTTCCCTGTATGCCGCTTACGGTGCTGGTCTTTTCACGTGTGAAAGCTTCAAATATTATCTCACGGAATTCTTCACTCATTCCGATCCCGTTGTCTTTTATACGGAATTCAAAATCTGCAATACCCTCAACGGGTGAGGGCTTCTCCAGAACCCGAAAACTTATCGATCCGCCTGAGGGTGTAAATTTGATGGCATTGGAGAGTATATTAAGCAGCACCTGATTCAGCCGGAGCTTGTCTGTGATGATATCAGCATGTATAACACTTTGGGTGTCAACAGACAGCTCGAGATGCTTAGAGGAGATATTCAACTCAATGATCGCCTTCAGATCCCGGATCACATCCGGCAGATGTACATTCGTTTCCACGATGGTGACCTTTCCGCTTTCAATACGGCTCATATCTAGCACATCATTAATAAGCGACAAAAGGTGCTGGCCGGATACGGATATTTTTTCGAGGTAATCCAGCACCTCTTCTTTATTGTCTATGTGGGAAGCTGCCAGAGCCGTGAAGCCGACTATGGCATTCATAGGAGTGCGGATATCATGGGACATGTTGTTTAGGAAAGCGGTTTTTGCGTTGTTGGCATCCTCCGCAGCGATCAGCGCATCAGACAAAGCTTTCTGGCTTTCCGCAAGCTCATTATTCTTTGCCTCCAGCTCCTGACGTGCTGCTTCCTTTTCCTCGACCTCCTTCTTTGTACGCCTGACATCACGCACAAGGAGAAATACGATAAGGGCGGCAATTGCAAGAAGGATCAAACCGACAGCTGCCATATGATCACGGATCATATCCGTAAAGCTGTATGAATACAGTCTCCCGGCGTAGCGGTATGAGATATTCTGCGCGTAGTCGCTGCCCAGCACATTGATCCCGCGGTTTAAGAGCTTCAAAAGTCCTTCGTTGCCTATCTTTACGCCGAAGCAGCGGTCGTCATTATGGCTTGACTGGCGGATCGAGAGACCCTCATATTTCCTGTTTTTCAGGATCTCGTTTGCGCGGAGTCCGTTCAGGGTCGTGCATTCGACCTTTCCGGAGAGCACAGCGTCGAGACATTCTTCGATAGAGGGGAAGAAAACAATTTCTGCATCGGGGTGGTTGGTTCGCACATAGTAATATTGCATGCGGTTGTTTTCATTGACCGCAAAGCGGGATGCCGTTTCAGCGCTGAATTCACTCCGGCAGATCAGTGCGGTGGGTGCCGAAACAACAGGGTTTGTCTGATAGATACCGTTCTCCTCTGAATAATATAATCCTCCGCCTACAGGAAAGGCCACATCGATGACGCCTGAAGCCATATCGGCGATCATATCGTCATAGCTGCGGTAGCCAGTGAAGGTGACTTTTGTTTCCGGGATGCCAAGTGATTTCATAATATCCGGGATCATATCCTTGACAACGCCGGTAACATTTCCCTCCGGATCCGTGTCGCTGTACGGAAGATAGTTTTCAAGATAACCGACATTGAGGGAGCTGTGGGTGCCTATCCACTCACGCTCGGCCTGTGAAAACGCCCGGGCCGTGACGCTAACGGAATAATATCTGGAGCTCAGGGAACTCAGGTAATTCGGTTCTTCGGCAGCTAAAAGAGCCTGGGCGGTATTCAGCTCCTGTAAGAGATCAGGTCTGCTGATGCTTGTGCAAAGGTAATAATCTGATGATCCGAAAACACATAATACTTCTGAATGCTCCCTGCCGTGAGCCCCATCGCTCTCGGCTGCGAGGACATTAATACTATGGGAATCAAAGGCCGAGAACAGCTGGGTATAGTCAGGATAAGTAACTATCTCAGCATTCACATGATTGTCATCAAGGTACTGCTTCAGGGCATCAACCATTGCGCTGTCCAGTACACCGATCCTGCATCCGTTTAATGTGGCAGGATCGGCTGTGATATCCGTATCCTCATCATATTTGACAAGGTAGTAGGATTCGCTGCCCATAACGGCATCAGGATAGCCGATCACCGGGATCCGGTCCTCCTTACGGGCCAGACCTGCAAGCAGATCGATCTTTCCGTCCAGAAGCATTTGATAGAGCTCACTGAAGTCTCCGTAGACATATTCATATTCCCAGCCGGTGTATTCTGAGAGCTTACGGTAATACTCGTAGGCATATCCGCTTTTTACCTCACCCTCCCCGGCTCCTTCCTGAAAGACTTCGTTCTCATAATAGCCTACACGGACTACCTCATTATCCTGATTTGCATATGCGTATACGGAAAGGAAGAAAAGCAGGAACACACAGGCAAAAGGAATAAGCCATGGTAAGCGCATCCGGTATTTTTTTTTCTGAACTGGTTTCATTTAGCCTCCTTCGGATGAAGACCACTACCTCCGCTCCACCTGCTGTCGTGCCACAAGAGTGGCAAAGAAGCCGTTTTTTGCCATAAGCTCATCATACGTTCCGTCCTCAACGATCCTTCCTTCATCAAGAACGATTATCCTGTCGCAGTTTTTGATCGTGGAGAGCCTGTGGGCTATAACGATCCTCGTACACTTAAGAGAGTCAAGGGAATCGGACACCGTTCTCTGTGTGATGTTGTCAAGGGCGCTGGTTGCCTCATCAAACATTAAGATCTTCGGCTTTGGTGCTATGGCCCTGGCTATCATAATGCGCTGCCTCTGGCCGCCGGATATCCCGCCGGTACCTTCACCTATAATCGTAAACATATTCATCGGCATCTCACGGATGTCATCTGCGATCCCCGCCATCTCCGCAGCCTCCCAGGCATCATCAAGGGTCAGCTCCGGAGCGGATATGACAATGTTCGAATAGATATCCCCCAGAAATAGTGATCCGTTCTGCATGACAGTTCCGATCCTGCTTCTGAGCGATTTCAAGTCTATGCGGTTCAGGTCACGCCCGTCATAATAGACAGCACCCTTCTGGGGCTTCTCAAAGCCGAGCATTATGCGTAGTAAAGTGCTTTTACCGCAGCCGGTCTTTCCTGTTATGGCTACATACTGGCCCGGACGGATCTTCAGGCTTAAGTCATCAAGCACCGGTGGAGTGTCATCATTGTAACGGAAGGTAACGTTGTTCAGTTCTATTCCGCCGGAGAGCCTTTCTATTACCGGCTTGTCCTCGGCTATCTCGGGAGCTGTTTCTATTATCGGACGCAGAAGCTCGAAGGTCGGAGCAATCTGCGCTGCGGGATCGATCATAGGTACAACTGTATTAAAAGCACCGCAAATAATGGCAAAGGCGGCGTTAAACGCATAGTACTGGCTGATATCTACCCGGGTTTTTATCGAAAGATAGTAGATCACAATCGTGCCTGTAAGTGATATCGTCATTATGACAGCCGGAAATACCTTTACAAAGAACGGAGGGTCATACATATACTTTGACTGTTCGGCATATGAATTTGCCCATTTTGAAAAAGCGCGGCGCTCGGCACCTGAAATCTTTATCTTCTCGATACCAGTTATCAGCGAATGGGATATACCGCTCTCCTTTGATGAGAGCTCCATCTGCATACTGTAACCGGACGATCTTATGATAAGAGCCGCTATTATCGTTATCAGCTGAAGAGCTGTCATGATAAAGGCGGGAACGGCAAGCGCCGGGGCAAAGGATCTTATCTCAATGACATAAATAAATGAAAACAGGGCAGCCGTAAAAGAGGTCATGACAAAATTCAATATTTCGTATACCAGAAGGCTAACGTTGTTCACACGCCTGGCAAGGTCTCCCGACGTGTATTTTGCAAAGAACGTACCGGGAAGCGACAGTATCCTCATCATGGTTGCAGATTCGACGGATATGGCAAGTTTCTGGGTCATTCTATAAAGAAACAGCTCCTCGATCGTTCCAAACAGCAAAGCGGAAAGGGATGCACATATCAGAAATACAGCTGCTGCTAAAAGTGAGGACATTCTTCCTGTTTCCACAACATCCGAGAAAAGGAGCTTGTTTATCCAGGGAATCAGCATACCAACGATCAGAGCAATAAGCGCAAAGCCGAAGTAACCTGCCACATTGACTATGTCAAGGTTTTCAAAGATGTATCCGTACAGATCCTTTATTGTCATGGATCTTGTGGGGAAGGCTTTATAGAACACAAATGCCTCTTCGGCAAAAAGCTTCTCCGAAGAAGCTGTGACTTTCTTCATTGTGCCCGTTGACGGATCCGCATATATATAGCCCTGTATCCCGGCAGGGATCAGCGCAACAGGATTTTTGCTGTCTCTATAGGCCGTAAGCATTGCCCCGGCCGCATCCTTTCTCCAGCCTTCTTTCAAAACGATCTGCCGGGTCATTATCCCATGAGGCCTTAAGAGATATTCCAGCACTTCCTCGATGGACTGAAGATTTTCAGGAACCTCCCTTAACCTTATGTGGTAATACTTTAGAACGTCACCGATGGCATCCGTTGCCTGTTCGCGCTCATTCTGAAGGGCAGCAGAAAGACTCCGTCCCATAACCGAGCCTGCGATCCTGAGACAGGAATCCTCAAATGTTTCTATGTCATTTTGTTTTCTGAGCTCCAGCTGCTCTTCAAACCATCCCATTTTTTACTCGCTTGTTACCAGCTTTTCATAAAGTCCGTGGTTTTCCATCAGTTCGTCATGTGTCCCGCGCTCTGCCACTTTGCCGTTATCAAGGACTACAATTTCATCACAGTCTCTTATGGTTGAAAGTCTGTGCGCAACAACAATGGTTGTGATCCCGCGTTCCCTTATGGAAGATATCACATCATACTCTGTCTGTGCATCAAGGGCTGAAGTGGCCTCATCCATTATCATAATAGTCGGATCCTGTGCAAGAACCCGGGCGATCTCTATCCTCTGCCGCTGTCCTCCGGAAAAATCGAGTCCGCCATGCAGAAGCTTGTAGGAGTATCCCCCGCTCCTTTTCATGATCTCTGTATGAATGCTTGCATCTCTTGCTGCAAGTATCATCTCGAAATCCTCGATGGAGTTGTCCCACATCTTGATATTATTTGATATCGTATCCTCAAAAAGGATAATATCCTGATTTACAACTGCTACAGAGCTGGTAAACTGCTCCCTGTCTATATTGTTTATGCTTTTCCCGTCGAATAGGATCTCACCTGACCAGGGACGGTAAAGTCCGGAAATAAGCCGTGAAAGCGTGCTTTTCCCACAGCCGCTCCCTCCGACAAAAGCGACGCTCTTTCCCTGATCCAGGGTCAG
>CADCQV010000279.1 GCA_902803625.1 uncultured Lachnospiraceae bacterium | reverse complement strand
TGCCAGAATAAAGATAAAGCACAGGAAAGAGGGCAGAAAGCTTGAGACAGAGGCGGATCTCCTGAAATCCCATCATAAGATCACGGTCATGTCGGAAAGGGCCCTGGACGGGCATCATTACCGCTACAAGATGAATGAGAAATTTGAGGGCTATGTGGCAAAAAGGCAGTTTTCCGATGATGCGGAAACAGTGCTTACGGAAAGAGCCAGAGTAATAGATAAGACAAAGTACAGCGTTGATGATAATTTAGACGGATTCAGACTGAAAATTGATAAGCGTGATGCAGGCGGACAATTCCTGAATTCCGAAGACAATGTGGAGATCATTCAGGCAAAGACTAAGTTTCTCCATACCGGGAAAAAGGTGAACGGAGTATTCTTAAACGGGGAATTTCTGTCCGCAGACAGAAGCGTTATCAAGGGAAGTAAGGATTCCTATACCATTGGAGCCTTTAATACCTGGGGCTATACGAAGCAGAAGGAAAAGGTCAGAAAGGCAGTATTAAAGGCCGATATTTTCCGGCTTATAAATTCAAAGACCATACAGCATGCCGCCGGATATGAAGCAAAGCAGATGTCCGGTGTAGGCAAGCTGGAGGAGAAGCTTGAAAAGGATATCGCCAAAAATAAGGTGGCAGGAACTGAGGATGACTGGGTAAAGATCCTTCTCGGCAATAATGAAAAGAAAAGGGCTGAGCTCCCGGATTCCGTAAAGGTAAAGGCGGCAGACAAGGTCATCCGGGAGGAGCTCCTTAAAGATAAGAAGAGCATAAAAAACATTGGTAAGAAGACCACGCGTATAGGAAAGGCCTTTGCTGTTATCAAGGATGACCAGAGGACGGTTATGGATCTGTGTATTTACCTTTTGAGTGATGATATCCATCCCCTGTTCTGGGATATGGCAAAGGAGATCTGCCTTAATCATATGCCCTATAAGTTCAAGCTCTTTAATTTTGACGAGAACGATCATTCGTTTACAAAATATCTCAGCACAAATGAGCAGAAGGATAAGGCTACCTTTAAGAGAGCACTGGAATACGGCAGGGCGGAAAAGGGTCAGCTTATGAGGGTGGCTCTCATAGATGAGCTGAACCAGAAGAGAAAGAGCTTTGATATCACAGATATCTTCGGGAGTATGATGCCCACAAGATGGAAGCAGTATACCGAGGATCTGTCAGCGGAGCGTGGCGTAAAGGCCATTCTGAAGCAAAAGGGCATAAGCGGCACCTTCTCAAACTTCCTGGGGGATGTTTTTGACGGCGCGACCATGATCGGAAGTGATATGAAGATCTTTTCCGGTGATGTGAAGGACAGGATGATGGTAGCCAATACCTATATGGCAGCAGTGACCTCAGTAGTTAACGTGGGCGCCATCACCCAGGTCGGAGCTTTCGGTATAGGAGAACTCTTCGGCAGCGAGAAGATTGATGGTGTGAAAACCTCCGATCAGCGAAGATGGACCACAAGTCTTGTTTTTTCCATGATAAGAAATCTGGCTACACTGGTAAAGGCCATGACAAAATGGAAGAATAAGAGACAGGATGAGATCAAGGCCAGACAGAAGAAGGATCCGGATTATAATCCCCAGGTGGATCTAAAGTTTACCCGGAATAAATATTATGAGATCGTATGTAATCTTATGAGCCTGGCTGCAGGTATGGGAGCTGAGTGCGCAAGGTATGTGAATAATACCGCCGCCAAGGATGTGTGCAGTTTCATTAAGCATACATTGGCATCCTTAGAGAACACCATAGGTGCTGTACAGGCCCAGATGCAGAACGGAAGGATAGGAGAGGCAGAAAAGGATTTTGAGACCCTTATGACCAGAGAGCATAAGAGCAAAGAAGATAAGCAGATGATAAAGGTGCTCAAGGATAATTCCCAGCTTCAGTACGGCATGTCACTGGCTAAAAGAAAGAGTAAGGACGAGAGAAACACAAAAATCTTCAAGACAGTAAAGTCGGCGGGAAAAGCAGGTTTATCCCTGGCAAAGGTCGTTGTGCCGGGAAAGATGAGCAAATTGTTCCCTCCCTTTGTTATCATCGATTCTGCATGGACACTTGGGACTACCATTTTCGAAACAGGGATGGAAATACACCAGCACAAACAGAATGTAAAGTTCAATGTGGGGAAAATGCTTGGGGAAAAATATAAGGGTGTAAATAAAACAGTATTAAGTAAGGTCCTGAAGCGGGAAACCGGCATAGTGTCCGCGGATTACCTGCCGGATCTTGCCCGGATCTTTATGTCCATAAATACTCATGTATTTATGCAGAATGCATCCACAAATGCAGAAAAGAAGGTGGGTTCAAAGATAGCAAAGACCCTTTTAAATAACGATAAGTATACGCCTGACAAGCTGAATAAGGTCAAGTTCAAGGATCTTATGACGGCTATGGGTGTAAACGGTAATTTCCACAAGATAATCAAGCACTCCCTGGCGTGAGAAGAGTATCTTCCGACGGGTCTTCATTACGTGTAGCGGAACAATACGGGTGTAATATATGGATGATAACTTGGAGTTTATCCCATTGGGAAATAAAACTAAAGAAAGCTTCAGGAGCTTCTTTACGGGATACGAAGAGCTAAAGAGCTCCGGGGAAGAACCGGCCTTCGGTGTTTTGGATAAAGGCCTTCCCTGTGGTGTTGTTTTCTTAAGAAAGGAAAAGTCGGATCTAATAATCAGGAGTATAAGGATCGATTATGCCGCTCCGGATGCAGATAAGACTATGCTTTCAATTCTTTCCGGTTTATTTGAAAACCTCCGGGCCTGGGGTTTTGAAAGAATGCTTTTAAGATATGCCGATGATGAACCGGTAATAAACAGCCGGCTTCTGAAGGAGGCGGGTTTTGGCGGATTCAGGGAGGAGTCAGAGGTTTACAGGATAGATGCATATAACCTGGGGTCTATCCTCCGTGACGGGCCGGATTCGTCCATTATGAGAAGGCAGGCCGTGAAGATCCTGGACGAAGGAAGGACGCGGGTTTTTTCTCTTGCTCCTGAAAGTGCGCTTAAGCTCTTTCAAGAACTGGATCCCGTGAAAAAGCTTTCGTATATGACCATCAATGATAAGGGAGAACCGGTGGCGGCGGTGTGTGTGTCCGCTTTTTCTGACGGCTCTTTGTGTCTTTCGGGGATAGACACAGCAGAAGATGGCAGGGAAGATCTGCTGGGACTTCTGTATCTCAGCCTGGCTTCGGTTTTTCTGGAGATAGAGCCTGGAGGAGATTTTTACCTCGCAGTTGTAAACCCGAAGCTTGAGACATTGGTAAACCGGCTCTTCGGACCATTACTGGGGCAGATAGAGGAGCAGAAGATAATCTGCGCCTTCGGAGGAGTCAGCGG
>CADCQV010000278.1 GCA_902803625.1 uncultured Lachnospiraceae bacterium | reverse complement strand
TCTTCATGCTCTTATCGGCACTCTCGCAGAATATGCTTCCGACTCCGAAGATCCTCTGACCCAGAGTCTGCCTGAAGGATAAGTCCATTACCCTGTAGAGTCTCACCTCATCCCTTCTGATGGTCAGAAAGCCCCTCTTTATATAAAACCTCTCTTTGTCAAAAGCATAGGTTGTGAATGAGAGAGGCAGTCCGAAGATCGTCCTCTTCTTATCCTTCCACAGATACTCCTTATTGTCCTTGGCCATTATTTATGCTCCTTTCTGTAATGGTGTATTCTTATATTTATAGAAAGATTCTTCGCTTCTCGTCTCCCGACTCGGTCCGTGCTGAACGCGTGCCACTGGCACGCAGCACCGCTCAGAATGACAGTCCCGCAATAAGATTCTCCGCTTCGTCGATCAATGCCCCGTAGAAAGCTTCTTCCTGACTGCATTAACTATCCTTCTGAGCCCCATGTATTTTTTAATGTATGCTTTATCATAGGAAAGATTCTCTTCGATGGGTCTTACGCTGCTGCAGGGGAGGTGCATCCCGCCGTAGCTGAAATCCTCGAAGCTCATTCCCGTGGTATGTGTCGCGTCCTCACGGTCAAAGCCGATAGTAGTTATCATATGGGAGGCCGGAACGATACCTAAGGCCCCTCTCTTCATCCTGCAGTAATCCCACTGAAGATCCCATGTATCCTTGCCGCCGTTATAGACAATAGCCGCATCCTTCTTAAACAGGGCAAATGAAAGCGGGGTCCTGTAGACCTTTCTTAATCTCTTCTTGTTCTCAGCATCTGCCCAGTCCCTCATATCCGGGTCGTAATACCTCGTCCAGGCCCTGTTCCAGGTGCCCCAGCCCCAGATGGAGGAAAAGAAGGAAAAGGTATAGTCCCCTTCAATACTGTATTCCTTCAGGAGATTTGTACCGCTCACCATCATGACCTTTTCCTCGTACCTGTACTCGGTAAGCATCTGCTGCATAAAAGGGAAAAAATCCTGAGAAGGCACCACATCATCCTCAAGGATTATTACCGATTCCTCGTTCTTCAAGGCTCCCGAGATCCCGCTTGAGACCCGTGCCTTGCATCCCATATTCTTTACGGCGTAGTCCCTTACGACCTCGCAGTCCCAGTCGATCATGCTCTCGATGATATACCGGCATTTACCGACCTTCTCTCTTTCATCCTCTCTTCCGTCCCTGGCAGCATCGGAAACAAGGTAGAGCTTCCGGGGTTTAGCCTTCTTTATCTCTGCAAAAACCCTGACAGCGGTATCGGGTCTGTTGAACATGATAAATACAACAGGTATAGTCAATGAAAAATCCGTCATCTCACAAAACTCTCTTACTGTCCTTCCATTCATCCTTATCGAGGAGCATAACATAAAAGACCTTTCCGTAGAATTCGCTTTCCACAAACCTTCCGCAGTCGATGACCTCCTTCACCTTTCCGGTCTTCGTTATGATCCTGTAATCCACATAATCCTTGCAGTAATTTATGTTTCTGTCGATCTGTGCCCAGATAATGTCGTCAACCAGCTTTATCTCATCGGGATGGACTATGCCGTCAAAGGTGCCTCCGGTATACTCCATGAAATCCTCCAGTGACTGGCATTCAAACATTTTGATAAGCTCGTCATTGGCATAAAGTATCTTCTTGTAGTCATCGGCTTCATAAACCAGTATGGCTCCCGGTACGTAGCGGGCGACGTTCTTTACATTGAATGCCAGGTTCAGCCGTTTTGAGGACTTGATGTCACGGCTGTACTGCCTGAAACCGTGTTTGCCCGCACTCTTAACAAAATAGAGGGCTGCATCTGCCTGACGGAGAAGCATTGAAAGATCTTCCGCCTGCTCGGGATAGCAGGAATAGCCTATGGATATTCTGAAGGAATAGTGCTTCCCTCCGAAATCAAAGCCGTGCTCCATTTCCGAAAGCTCCCGGATAAGCGGATAAGCCCCTGTAGAACCCTTATCGAGAATCGTGACGCTAAGCTCGTCTCCGCCGGTTCTCGCAATAAACGCCCCGTTACTGAAAAGCGAGGTGAGATCGGCTGCCAGGTTCTTCAGCGCCTCATCACCGGTCTGGTGTCCGTACATATCGTTTATTATCTTGAAGTCATCGATATCGATAAGCACCAGTGTAAAGGGATCTCCGGGATGCTTATCAAGATAATCCTCCATCTTTGCATGGTAGCCATGGCGGTTCAAAAGCCCGGTAAGCTCGTCATGGTTACTCATAATATCCATACGGTTAAGAAGATTATTGGCTATAAGCCTTGAAGAGATAAAGTAGGATATCTCCTCGAGAAGCCTTCTGGTTGCCGGTGACTCTGTCTCATTAAAATTATCCACACCCACATATCCCAGGAGCTTCCCGTTACTGTCGGTAAGCGGAACCAGAATATAGGAGCGTATACCCTCCCAGACCAGGAACTCATAGGTCTTCATATCGATCTTCCGCATCACCTCAACATCGCTTACTACAATGCAGCCGTCTTCCATAAAGGTATACTTGATATCACCGATATCAAGTCCCAGATTAATGATATTATCCCGGTTCCTTCTGGGTAATATACCCTCTGCGCACCACTCGAAAACAGGGTTCCCGTTTTCATCAAGCACATATACACGGTCCGGATTCAGCACCCGTCCCAGCTCTGCCAGGGAATTGTAGATCCCTTCGCCGAAATCACCTTTATTTAAGAATCTTGCAATGCGGATAATGGCATTGTCCTCAGCATGTCCTTTGGTAAGGAGCTCCATTTCGTTCTTGCTGTCCCCAACCGGCCAGAATACTATATTCAGGCAGCCGAGTATGGATGAGGGAGTCGCGATGTAATCCATCCACTGCGCAAAGGAGGGTTCATAGAGCCTGCCTGTCACGGTTTCGCCGTTTGCTGCACGTCCGGCATAGCTTATCCACTCGGGTATTTCCTCGAAGCATTCCCTATAGCCCTTGCCCATTATGTCTATCCGGCTAAGGCCCGAATACTCACAGAATTTGTTATTGGCAAAAATAAATTTAACATCCGTTACGCTTCCCATATTCAAAACGGGTCTCACAATGACAACAGGAAGCGGAATGTCCTTAAATACATCCGGATTACCTATGGAAAGCACGTCATCACCGGAATTCACCCCGCATCTGTCCTTTTCATCCTTGAAGCGCTTTAATAAAAGAGTAAAGATCTCATGAAGTGAATTCTTCTCTCTGGACTCGGAAAAGGCTGTAACCACCGTTATGCCGCTGTCCGGACTATTTTTTATTATCTTCTCGGCTGTATTCTTTAGGCAGTCAAAGGCTCCATGTGAGGATGAGAGCTTATCGCAGACCGAGAAGGTGCAGTTCCCTGTTTTCGCAATGACGACCCCGTCGGGGAAAGTTCTTTTTATGGTATTCAGAACAATGGAAAAAAGCTCCCCGGCCCTTTCCTTTCCCTGCTCGACAAGGATCCGCTGATATTCGGGGATCTCAAGCATACATAGGGAGTATTCCCGTCCGTTCTGTCTGAAATTATCATCAATCGACTGCAGTGTAAGGAAAAATCCACGGGAATTCAAAAGGCCGCTGTCCACATCGATAAAGAGGGCATGGTCCATTTCCTCTCCGGATTCCAATATTCTGTCCGTATCTATGAAGTAGCCTATGAGACCTTCGATCTTCCCGTTCCTGTAGATGGGATACTTGGTGGCAAGAATATTTACCTTTGCGCCCTTGGCATATACCTGTCCCGGAGAATTGCGGATAACCGTGCCCTTCTTGATGACATCATATTCATCACTCCTGTACTGGGTGTCATCGGGGTGCCATCCCATCTCCTCATCATTCTTACCAAGGATCT
>CADCQV010000277.1 GCA_902803625.1 uncultured Lachnospiraceae bacterium | reverse complement strand
TATTACTGCTGTCCGGCATTTCCGGAGGGTTCCCGTTACTGTTATTATTACTGCTGTCCGGCATTTCCGGAGGGTTCCCGTTACTGGTATTATTACTGCTGTCCGGCATTTCCGGAGGGTTTCCGTTACTGCTATTATCCGGCATTACCGGAGGGTTCCCGCCGGCATCAATACTGCTGTTATCGCTGACGGCGGTATTACCCGGAAGCTCCGGCGGTGTCCCGTTATTATTGGTATTATTGGTATTGAAATTGTTATTATTATTATTGTTATTGTTATCCGGCATGCCGGGCTGCATATTTCCGCTGTTTCCGTATGTCAGATATTTCCCGCTCCCGCTCTTAGGCGCAGATCCCTCCATTCCGGCAGCCCCTGCCCCCAGAACCTTTGCTCCGGAAAAAAAGCTGTAGCCGTCATTTGTATCTATGGGAGAATTATCCCCGGAGGACTGACCATATATGTAGAGCTCCCCTCCGTTCTGTACCAAAGCTCCGTTACAGTCAACACCATCCCCTGAAGACCCGTATGTTACGGTCTTTACCACGTCAAGACTGCCGTTTGGAAGCTCCGTTTCCTTTTTCCCCTCGGAATCAATATAGATATTAACTGTGCCTGCGTCTATTGTAATGTCATTTCCGGTTGTAGTGGATACAGTCTTCTTTGTATATCCGCTATCCTCATCTGCCTCGTAGCCCGTATAGCTATCATATATATACGTAAACGTCTTACCCGAGGTATTTATTCCGTCATCAGCACTCCATATATTGATCTCGGGACTTCCCGAGGAACCGACATTAATGCTCTGTCCTTCCATTCCCTCAAAGGCGTTATAGATATTAACCTCAGCAGTGCCGTTAATATCAATGCTTCCGAAGGCGGAAATACCGTCATCAGAGGAATAGATCTCAAATACTCCACCTTCTATCACAATGTCATTATTACAGCTTATGGCATCATCCGGGGATCCGATTATATACTTTCCTGAAGAGGTGGCGCTGTATCCGTCGGAATTGACAGAATTGGCCTTTATCCCGCTCTTTCTGGTGTTGATAGTGATCTCTCCTCCGGTTACCGTAAGGGTTCCGCTGGCGCTTTCTGCTTCGACCGTTCCGCCGTTATCACTGAATTCATAGGTCTTCGCCTTTGTACCCACCTTTATTCCCTTGTGGCTTCCCGTATCCACGTTTATTCTTTCATATTTTACCGTATCCCCGGACTCCCACAGGTAATTTGTGCTGTCTGAGCTGCTGTCCGTATATTTACCGCCTGAATAAAAGGACCTGGCTGCATATTCATATACAGTGTCGATATTAAGTATGCCTCCGGAAATATTCAGATCCTCTGCCTGTATTCCGTCCTCCAGACAGTTTGTAAGGGTAATATCCCCTTCCAGGATATTAAGGGTTCCCTTGGTCTTTATGGCATCCTCTTTGGGGCTGTCCACTTTAAGGGACCCGCTGCCGCTTATATTTAATTCCGACTTCTTTTTCTGGGATACAAAGCCGGCACCGCCATTAACCGAGGAAGCTCCTTCTAAAATTATGTTAACTGAAGTGGATTTACCTGCAGTGATAAAAGCGCTTTTTACTCCGTCATTTTCTACCGAAAGATCATTTAGGCAAAATTCAGCTTCCGCTTCGTCCGGAAGCGAAATATAGACATTTGCCGCTGTACCATCCAGAATGTAGCTGCCTCCGGAAAGCTCAAGGCAATAATTCCCGTTCTCATCCGTCCCGGGAGCATAGGTATTCCCGTCCGAAGAAACAATACTGCTCCCGTCAAAGCTTAGCGTCACCGCTTCAGCGTTTGAAGCGGTAAGCAATGCGTCGTTAGCCGATGCAGCATTCCCGCTGACGGTAAGGCTGTCGGCCAAAGCCGTTCCGGTCAGACTTACGGACACGAGCGAAGCCGTAACGCATAAAGCCAGTAATTTCTGTATTTTTCTGTTCATAAAAGCCTCCTTATATTTCTTTGATAATCAGTAATACGGAGTCTTCATTCCAGATTCCGGGGTATGAAAAAAAATTTTTCACCCCGTTTTTTTATACCCGGGCATCGTACATATTTTATAGGAACAGTGGTACAATCAGTGTAATATGACCGCAAATAAAGCAGAAGAAAACAGAAGAGCCGCCGCCGCAAAAGAAAGCCCCGAAGCAAAAAACAGCTTTCTATCTTCGGAACGTACACATATCCTCCGTCTCACAGCGCGGATACTTAAGCACAGCGTATCCGACAGTGATGACGTTTTTTCCACGGCTCTTCTCGCAGTCTCCGAGGCTCTGGATTCCTATGATGAAAGGAAGGGAGCCTTCTGGAATTATGCGGCTCTCGTTATTAAAAGCAGGATACTTGACGAGGTAAGAAAAAATGCAGCAAGAGACCTGGAGATCATAACAGATCCCGCATCCTTTTCCGGGGATATCGATTATGACGATGACTCTGCATCCATCACCCTTAAGGAGGAGATAAACAGGAAGACTGCAGTCTATACCAATAATGATCTGAAGTACGAGCTTGAAGACCTTGAAAAAGAGCTGAAAAGCTACGGGGTGGATCTTTATGAGCTTCCGGAGTACTCTCCGAAATCCGAAAAAACAAAGAATTCCTGCAGCGAGCTCATTAAAAGGTTCTTTGATCCCCCGCCCCTTACGGAGCTTTTCAGGAAGAAAAAGAGCCTTCCGGTCACGGAAATGCTGAAGCGGAGCAGCATGAACAGGAAAACCTTCGACAGACACAGGAAATTTATTCTTGCATCCATACTTATCAGGTGCGGAAGCTACGAAGCTATAGGAGCCTTTCTGGATTAAAATGAAAGCAGTTGTAATAGGTGTAAAAGAGAATAAAGCCGCCGTTCTTATGCATGACGGGAGTATGCGCTATGTGGAGAACAAAGGCTACGAAAAGGGAACCATACTGGAGCTTCCGGATACGGACGATGCCGTCACAGGCTTTGAGGCAGCAAAGAAAAAAAGGATCGTTCACTTTCCTCAGCGCTTTATGTACTCCGCAGCAGCCTCCCTTGTTGTCCTTACGCTGTCCGGAGCTATGGTAAGCTTTGCCTGTCCTGTATCGACCATACCCCTTTCATCCGATCCTGAGGTCACCCTTGGGGTGAACGTATATGGCCGTGTAATTGAGATAAACGCCGGAAACAATGAAAATGAGGAGCTTCTTAAGGAAATAAAAAGAGAGCTGAAGGGAAGGCCCGTTCCCGAAGTGTCTCAGGCAATAGAGCTAAAGTTTGATGAACACAGGAAAAAGGATCAAATTCCCGGCTCTGCCGGAAATCCCGGTGACAGTAATATGGCTGAACCCGGCTCT
>CADCQV010000276.1 GCA_902803625.1 uncultured Lachnospiraceae bacterium | reverse complement strand
CCATGCGCGGCAATGCCCCGTTATTGCGAGAGTTGCTGAAAGCAACGGAGCAATTCGTTGTATCAAAACAGTGATTCAGTACTTTTGACGTTTGTATCATTTAATGATCTGATCGTCAAAATCCCCGGTTTATCTGAAAAGCTGCAACCCCACTATATATTGACTCACACCGCATAATTATACGCTATATTGATATTTCCGTAAAGAAACGGGTCACGCTGTAGATTCTTCGTTACTGTTCAGCCCCGGGCCACGCCCCTCAGAATGACAAAGCCGAATGATACTCCCGGAAAAAGAAAACAGCCAACCGGGGTGGGCTGGCTGTCTTCGGAGAAGGTATTTCTTTTTGGGGTATAGTTTGTTAGACTATATCATTTATGGGGGGTACGCAGATAATATAGCATTTACTCCCGATGTCAACAAGATGCAGCCTTAACAAACTTTACAAAAACTCTTATGTTTTTTTGTTAGTTTTTCACTATAATGCAGGAAGAAGATTCTTCGGGCTGCGCCCTCAGAATGACTTATCCCCACAGTGCTTCGAATTCTTCTCTCGTGAGCTTTTCCTTCTTTAAGAGCTCTTCCGCACATCTTATCAGTACGTCCTTATTCCCGGAAATAAGCTCCTGTGCCTTCTTATAACAGGAATCTATTATTGCCTTTACTTCCAGATCTATTTCGCCGGCAGTTTCCTCGGAGTGGCTTCTGGGATGTGCCATATCACGTCCGATGAAAACCTCTTCCCCGTCGTCATCATAGCTTACGACTCCCAGTTTCTCGCTCATCCCGTACTTTGTGACCATGGCTCTGGCTTCCTTTGTGGCCTGCTTCAGATCCTGGCTTGCCCCGGTGGTGATATCTCCGCAGAACATCTCCTCCGCTACTCTTCCACCCATATCCACTACTATCTCATTTATCATACGGGTTTTTGTCATAAATTCCTCGTCATGCTCAGGCAAAGGCATAGTATAGCCTGCCGCCCCGAGACCTGTGGGGATGATGGATATGGTATAAATGGGTCCCACCTCGGGAAGAAGATGGAAAAGGACTGCATGCCCTGCTTCATGGTACGCAGTTATCTTCTTATCCCTTTCGGATACGATCTTACTCTTCTTTTCCTTTCCTATGCCGACCTTGATAAAGGACTGCTTTATATCGTCGTGGGTCAGATACTTCCTCTCTTCCTTCGCCGCCAATATGGCCGCTTCATTTAAGAGGTTTTCAAGATCCGCTCCGGTGAAGCCCGTAGTCGACTGGGCGATCTGGCGGAGATCCACGTCGTCTCCGAGGGGCTTCTTTTCGGCATGTACCTTTAATATCTCTTCCCTGCCCCGGACGTCCGGTTTTCCTACGATAACCTTTCTGTCAAATCTTCCGGGCCTCATTATTGCAGGATCCAATATGTCAACGCGGTTTGTGGCCGCCATTACGATTATGCCCTCGTTTACTCCGAAGCCGTCCATTTCCACGAGGAGCTGATTTAAGGTCTGCTCTCTCTCGTCGTGTCCGCCGCCGAGACCGGTTCCCCTACGTCTCGCCACCGCATCTATCTCATCTATAAATACAATACAGGGTGAATTCTTCTTGGCATCCTCAAAAAGATCCCGGACTCTGGAGGCACCCACACCCACGAACATTTCCACAAAATCAGATCCGGAAATGGAGAAAAAGGGTACTCCCGCCTCCCCGGAAACAGCCTTGGCAAGCAGGGTCTTTCCCGTTCCGGGAGGTCCCACGAGAAGTACTCCCTTCGGTATCCTCGCACCCAGCTCGATATACTTTGCAGGTGCCCTCAGGAAATCGACGATCTCCTCCAGATCCTCCTTTTCCTCGTTCAGGCCGGCCACATCCTTGAAGGTGACCTTCTGATCCCCGGCCTGCACCTTAACCGCACGGGATTTTCCGAAATTCATCATCTTGCTGTTGCCGCCGCCGGCCTGCATGTTCATAAAGGACATCAGTATAAAGAAGGCTGCAACAGACAGCAGTACAGGCAGGGCAAAGCTTACGATCCAGCTTTCCCGTGCCACATCAGCGGCCTTATATGCGGGGAAGAGCTCCTTCAGTTCCTCCTCTGCCTTACCCGTATCGGAAACATACAGGGTTTCCACGCTTCCGTCCCGGAGGCTTACTATAAGAGATCCCGTAGGTGTCTCCGAATTCGGGCGTACCTCAACCCCCACAACCTTATTTGCCTTCAGATCTCCGGTAAAATCCTGATGCGTATAGCTTTCGCTCTTCTTATTCCTGCCCGTCACAGAGAGAAAAACCATAACTATGGCAGCTATTATAAGAAAATACACCAGTGTGCTTCTTACACCGTTACTCTTCTTCAATCAATTCTCCTCCAGTGTCACTACGCCAATATACGGCAGATTTCTGTATCTCTGGGCATAGTCCAGACCATAGCCCACCACGAATTTGTCCGGGATATCAAAGCCCGTATAGTCTATTTCCACCTCCGTGACCCGCCGGTCCGGCTTATTCAGAAGGGAACAGAGCTTCAGGCTTTCGGGCCCTCTGGTCCTCAGGATCTGAAAAAGATAATGCATGGTTCTTCCGGAATCTATGATGTCTTCCACGACTATCACGTTCTTTCCCCTGATGGGATCATCAAGATCCTGAACTATCTTTACCACTCCGCTTGATTCTGTCTCGTTTCCGTAGCTGGAAACCTGCATGAAATCAATGTAAACCGGAACGGAAATATGCTTTGCGAGCTCACAGGCAAAAAATGAGGCTCCCTTTAGGATACAGATCAGCGTGATCTCCTTCCCCGCATAATCCCGGCTTATCTCATCGCCAAGCTCCCTTATCCTCTTATCCAGTTCCTCTTCACTGTACAGTACATCTATTCTGTCAGCCATTATCCGATCCTTTCCCGGTTTTCAACCGCCCTTTATAATCCTATTTGTCCAGCCTGATCCTTAGAACCCTCTTCGTTTCCTCCGTTATCCTGTAGCTGTGTCCTATCCTCAGACCCGGCACCCAGATAATATCGTTCCCCCGGGCAAACAGAAATATGCTGTCCCTTTTTTCAGCAGGTATCTTTTCATCGATAAAAAGATCCTTTAGCTTCCTGCTGCCCCCTTTTATGGAGATACGGTCCCCCCTTCTCCTCGTTCTCCACACAGCGGTATTTTTGATTTTATCATAGTCCAGCCATTTAGTATATCCGGAAACAGGGAAATTTTCTTTTTCCGCGGAAATACTGCATATCAGCTTTTGACCGTCCGGAAGCACTATGGTACTTTCACTTCCGTCTTCACTGATGATAAACGGTATTTCCTCCTTTTTTCCCCCGGATTCCGGCGCATCCTTTGTTTTCTTTAATATCAGCTTATCAAAGCTTTTTTCGGCCGTGACAGCGTATGGAAGAGACAGCTTTTTCCCGCTTAAGCCCTTTATGAGCTCCTCTAATGCCCTGACATGGGCTGTCGTTATATCCTTTTCCTTTCCGGCTATCAGGGCTATTGCT
>CADCQV010000275.1 GCA_902803625.1 uncultured Lachnospiraceae bacterium | reverse complement strand
GATAAGTGGAAGAACAGGACCCTGGACAATGCCTTCCCTCAGTCTGATGACCTGAAAAACCGGCTAATAGCATCAGGTACAACCGACTTAAGCGGTCTTATATCCGTACTCGATAAATTTGAAGAAAATGCCTGGGATTCCAATAAGCTGCAAGCCTGGAGCGAGAGCTTCTGCATGGAAGTGGATAAGCTTCTCGGCGACAAAACCGAGCACCGGGTGGACTTTGCCCGCTCACCTCTGGGAAAGGATCTTGCAGAAGCGGGACTCGTGGGAGTCGACGCGATCGAAATGGATACCACCCTTCGATGCGGACATTTGGAAGACTATATCAATAAAGCCCTAAACGGCGAAGAAGTCACCTATCAGAGAGGTATGCCGCCTGTGACATACCATCTCCTCGACGACCCGGCCTTTGCTCTTAACGGCTGCATAAAGTATGAAAATGCTTTTAAGCACCATAACGAGGAAAAGGAAGATCTGACAAGTAATAAAGAACGTACAGCTGCAGAACAGACAGTGGAGCTTGTCTGCCTCAAGGCTGCCGTTGCCATGGCTGCAAAGCGGGACAGAGAGATAAATCCTCTGGGCTCTGAGGATGAGTATAAGATCGCCGCAGCTGATAACGGAAAGATCCTTTACTACCGTCAGCTGATCGAGAATAACCCCGAGCTGAAAATAGCGGTTCTGGCAGGCTATTTAAAAGGGATCAGGTCCACCCGTCATGAATATCAGGGTAATAATATAGTGGAAGTAAGGATCCTGGACCCGGATCACCATGAAAAGGTCGTGAATGATATCACGAATTATTATAACGAAAACTACGGATCGGAAAAGCCGCTGGAAGAGCTTCTTGAGGATTCGCCTTCCGCCGAATTCTCTCTATTGCCGGATGTAAACGATAATGGCGGTATGGATGAATTCAATCTTTTCTACGAAAGCAAGGTGAAAAAATATGCGGAGCCCGCTCCCAGGAGTACAGGGCTCTGGGTAACAAGCGAGGCTGCAAAACATCATCTCAATAAGGCTTTCCAGGATCACAAACTGACCGAGGAGCAGTGGAGTAGAGCTGTCGGGTGGCTTAAAGAAGACCGGATCTATAATTACAAGAGACTCATTGAATGTGCATTAAGCCCCAAAAGCTTCAGCTCATCTGCTTTCCGTCACAGCGACGGAGTGATGTATGAAGGGCTTGACGGATTTGGAAAAGAAGAAATAAAGAGACGTAAAGAAGCATCAAAACCCCTTATGGACATAGACGCCAACAGCGTTCCCACTTTTGAGGATATCGCAGTTCTTGAAGTTCTAAAGAGAGAAAGAGCAGACTCAGACAGCTGGTATGATGCCCAGGAGAATGACAAGGATAATCCCATGCTGAAGCTTATACAGTCTGCGGATACAGAGCTGGAATTCTCTCCCGAAGGAGATGTAAAGCTTAGAAACGGTGAAACCGTTTTTTCCACATCCCGTGTTGATCAGTATGAGAAATACTATGAAACCGATGATCTCATGAACGGGAATGTGCCCTATAAGCTTGAACCCGAAAGCAATGATTACCAAAACGGGCGTGTTAAGGAATACGGAGAGAGGCGGTCAGCTAAGATCACCGAGCTCCAGCTTTACTTCCCCACCGAACTCATTGCCCATCAGGCCTATGAGATCTATAAGGACGAAAAATACCTCGAGACACATGGGGCTGAACTCAGCGCAAGCGACCGCGACGGCTTTATAAGCGGCCTCTACGCTGAATACATCGGCCTTGAAAAGTCTCTTGAAAAGCTGGTTAAAAACTGTGATGCGGCAGATCTTAAAAACAGGTTCGGAAAAGGCGAATCTCCCTTTGACAAGGAATACTATAAGGATCAGCTGAATATGGTAAGGGGCCGCATCAACGGTCTCCAGAACGGCTGGCATCTGTCGGATGCGGAATTTCTGGGAGCTGCCGGAAATGTCTACGAAAGAGCCGTTGAGATCTTAAACGACCCTGTCCGTATGCAGGATATCATGATGTCTGAAGAG
>CADCQV010000274.1 GCA_902803625.1 uncultured Lachnospiraceae bacterium | reverse complement strand
TCGATATCCTCCGTTTCTTTATTTGGTTTCCCTGAAAACTCATATCCGGATATTTCATCCCGTACCTCTCCTTATCCTGCATTCATCATCTCCATCCGTTTCCTAGCCGCCTCCCTCTGCTTCTCCGAAAGCCTTCTCGGCTTACGATAACTAACGGCAGATTTCGGCATCTCATAGGTCTTGTCGATGTCAGTCTCACCTATGCACCGGAAAGTCTCCGGGAACCCGATAACTAACGTATCAACTTTTCTCATAACAGCAGGATCCCTCGTATAAAGGATCGCCTTATCCTCTGCCGCATTGAAATTTATGATTGTCTCCTGTTCCAATCTTGATAAAGTCATACCTTTTCCTTTCTGATAACTTCATGTTTTCCATGCTTTCTTTGATCACTTCTTCTTTTTCCAGACAATCTCATATCCAAGGATCTCCGCCAGTTCCTTCACTTCCTTATAGCGGATGGTTCCCCTTGCAAGCTTGTCCGAGAAATTTGACCTGCTGCAGCTCCATCCTTTCTTCCGATGGAGCACATCAAGTACCTTGCCTATAGTCATTCCTTCCCTGACGATATAGGACTTGATCTCTGATCTGACATCCATGTATCCCCCTTTCATAAAACCAGTTGATAAGTAACCGCCATATCCCCGGTATCTGTCCTGTCCCTGTTCTTCCCATAGGTTGTCTACAGCGACGTGCCTGTCCCGCTCGCATATCCCAGAGGATACGGTCTTCGCTTAACATCTTTACGATAGGACGTACTTTTCCCGGTATGACTATTCAGTTTTCGCATCGGAACGATTTCCGAAACCTATTAAACACCCGATTTGGAGAAAACCTTGATTTTCCCGAAAAGTCGTAGTTCCATGAAAAATCAAAAAACTACGATATTTCGTATAAATGCCTTTAGCCCCTTGAAAATACTTGGATTCGTGGTAAACTAATCCCTGTTGTCCCGGTCCGGAGCAACGATCCTGATTATCATCAGTGATCAGATCCACATTTTTTACAGGGGGAAGTAAGATGTTTGTAAATATTCCGGTCAATGAAAGGCTCATTGATCTCCGCTCCGAGTTCCACCTTACCCAGGAAGAACTTGCAGAGGCCATTAATCTGCCAGCAACCACCTACAGCGACTATGAACAAGAGGGAAATCCCATACCACATGAGGTCATCATTGCACTTGCAAAGTATTACGGCGTTTCCACGGACTATCTGTTGGTACTAACGGACAACAGAGATCTTAGTAATACGGATGTACGCTCCCTGCGCCTTAGTGATCCTGCTATTGCCTTTCTTCAGAACAAAGACACCAATACCAGACTTCTGTCCGAGATCATCTCCCATGAAGCTTTTGCAGAACTGCTCCTGGATGCAGAGGTTTACGTGGATGGATTTTTTGAAGATGGCATCCATGCTTACAACAATGTGATGAATGCGGCAAGGATAAAGGTTGAAAAGGCAGCAAACGGAAAGAAGGATGCCTATACCCAGATGCTTGGGAAAGTGTGCCTCTTACAGGATGATTATTTCCCACAGTTACTTGCAAAGGATCTCCTTCCTATACTTTCAGATATCAAGGAAGCACACAAAAAGGACTCCTCAACATCTGACGGCTTATTCAGCGAGAAAAACCTTAACAGGATCATAGAAACCGTGCGGAATACACCGGGCGGTCCCTTGAAGAAATGTAGCGTCTTTCTGAGTGAACTGCTGCACATAAGAAAAACTCCTGCCAATCTTGAAATAGCTGAGAAAACCATGAAAGAGCTTACTGCCGAAAACATTGCTGAACTTGTGAATCATTCTGATCTGACGGGATCCAATTCGAGAAAAAGAAAGTCGAAAAAAGCAAGGTGACAGATCTGATGGATTGATGGATTGATTGGATAGCCTGAAAATCATTTTAAAATGAAAATATGGTTGACATAACATTCGCCAACTACATTTCAAAGCACCCGATATTCAAACTTTATAGCTAACACAATTATGTAAACCAACTCAAAAATCCCAAATCCCTGCAAACCCGCGCCCAGACTGTGTTTTTCCCTTTCTTTTAATGTTCCAACAATATAGGGGTCAAGTGTTTGATACCCTGGCTCTTTGCTTATGTGTGATAAAGAAGCAATAGAAGTGCAAAAAATTTTGCCGTTCCTATCCGACACTTGGCCATTGTG
>CADCQV010000273.1 GCA_902803625.1 uncultured Lachnospiraceae bacterium | reverse complement strand
TACGGTGCCACCAAGCTTATGGTTGAACGGATATTCAAGGATTATAGCAGTGCATACGGACTAAAGTTCGCGGTGCTCCGCTACTTTAATGCGGCGGGAGCGGATCCTGAAGGAGAGATAGGCGAGAGCCATAATCCCGAAACCCATATTATCCCGCTGGTACTCGATGCGGCAGCGGGAAAGAGGGAGGATATAAAGGTTTTCGGAACGGATTATGATACGAAGGACGGAAGCTGCGTAAGGGACGATATCCATGTAACGGATCTCGCTTCAGCACACCTTCTTTCACTCCATCATCTTGAAAAGGGCGGGGAAAGCGGCTTCTTTAATCTCGGAAATGCCCTCGGAACCTCGGTTCTGGAGGTTATTGATTCGGTGAAGAGAGTAACGGGAAAGGATTTCAGGGTAACATATGCCGGGCGAAGGGCAGGAGATCCGGCTGTTCTCATCGGAAGCAGTGAAAAGGCGCAGCGGATCCTCGGCTGGAAGCCTGTTTACGGGAATATCGACACTATCGTAAGCCACGCCTGGAACTGGCATCAAAAGGCGGAGTACTAGCGGAGGCATCAAAAGGCTGAATACCAGCGGCAGCATCAGAAGGCTGAATACCAGCGGCGGCATCAGAAGGCAGGGTACATAGGAAGGCGGAGACGGGATTTGAATTACGCGGTGCTTTTATCCGGAGGAACAGGAAGCAGGATAAATTCCGACATAGCAAAGCAGTATATAAAGAGCGGCGGTATGATGATGGTAAGCCGGACACTCCTGGCATTGCTGGAATGCCGGCATATTGACCTTATCCTTATCGTTGCCGATATGAAGTGGCGGGATGCCATTATGGATGAAGAGCGTTCTCTAGGATTTGACCTTTCGAGGATAGGCGGCTTTGCGGATCCCGGAAGGAACCGGCAGGAGTCGGTTTATAACGGGATGGCTATGATACAGCGTGAAAGGGGCTCTTCAGCACCGGATGACACGATACTTATCCATGATGCTGCGAGACCTTTTATAACAACCGATCTTCTCGAAGCGTGCTATACTGCTCTCCCCGGGCATGACGGGGTTATGCCTGTCCTGAAAATGAAGGACACGGTGTATATTAGCCGGGGCGGAAAAAGGGCGGAGGAGCTTTTAGACAGAGATTCACTCTTTGCCGGACAGGCACCGGAGCTTTTTTATTTTAACACCTATTTTGAGGCAAATGAGAGCCTGATGCCTGAAAAGATACTCTCCATTAACGGCGCCAGCGAGCCTATGGTAAAGCAGGATAAGGATATCGCCCTTATACCCGGAGACGAGGGAAACTTCAAGGTGACAACCGACGCGGATCTAAAGAAATATCTGGAGTGTTTTTTGTCATCCTGACAGGGTTGTCATCCTGAGCGTAAGCGAAGGATCTTTTTTAATGGAGTATTACAATAAGAGTATATTATGAAAGCCTGGGTACTGCATTCGATAAATGATATAAGACTTGAGGAGGCTCCGCTTCCTTCCCCGAAGGATGATGAGGTTTTGATAAGGGTTAAGGCAGCCGGAATCTGCGGATCTGATATACCGAGGATCTATAAGAACGGAGCCCACAGGATGCCTCTGATCCCGGGACATGAGTTTTCCGGGGTCGTCGAGGATACGGGAAGTGAGGCTTTTAGCTACCTTAAAGGGAAGAAAGTTGGGATCTATCCCCTTATTCCCTGCGGAAGCTGCGGACCCTGCAGATCGGGACACCCCGAGACCTGCAGAAATTATGACTACGTGGGTTCGAGAAGGGACGGAGCCTTTTCGGAGTATGTTTCGGTTCCTGCCAGGAATGTAAGGGTGCTGCCTGACAATATTTCCTTTGAAGAGGCTGCAATGCTTGAGCCTATGGCAGTTGCGGCCCACGCACTGAATCTTGGAACCGGAAATAATAATGATGGCGGAGCCGGCTCTGATTACGAAACAAAGGCATACAGCGCGACGCACGCTGACAAGAGGATAGTTGTCTGCGGCCTCGGGACGATCGGCCTTCTCCTTACCATGCTCATACTGGAGCGGGGCTTTAAGAACGTTTATCTTATCGGGAATAAGGAAGAACAGATGAAAATAGCTCTGTCTCTCGGGATACCGAAGGAAAATTTCCTGGATTCAAGGGCGGGAAACGTAATACATGAAATAAGAAATACAGCCAGTGAAGCAGATGTCTTTTTTGAGTGTGTAGGAAAAAACGAGTGCCTGTCCTACGGAATCGAAAGTACTGCCGCGAACGGAAGTGTAGTGCTTCTCGGAAACCCCTATTCGGATATGCTCTTATCACGGGATACCTACTGGAAGATCTTAAGAAACCAGCTGGATTTGAGGGGGAGCTGGAACTCCACCTTTCTCCCGGATGGAAAGCCGGGCAGGGAAGATGATTGGGACTATGTGATCACAAGGCTTGAAAAAAAGAAGATAAGACCGGCAGAGCTGATCACGCACAGGCTCCCGATAACAGCTCTTGACAGAGGCTTTTCCATTATGAGGGAAAGGTCAGGATATTTCTGTAAGGTGATGATGACAAATCCGGAATAATTGGGTATCATCATAAGAATAAAGGCAGCTCTTCCGGATCCGGAGGGTTCTGAAAGAGATAAAAGAAAGAATTGCCGTGCATTGCATAAGGAGAAGGTTCAATGCAGATAAACAATGTAAAAAAGGGGACAGAGATCACCATTACCTGTGGACTTGATCCTTCCGTGGAGATGAAGGTCACAGCCCTTGAGCAGATGGATGAGATCGAGGACATTCTTGTAACAACCTGTGCCGTAGATGAAAATGATATTCCCATACTATTAAATGAGGACATTACCTACTGTCTTTCCTACGCGGGTGAGGACGGCAGGACCATTACCGTTGATGATGTGGCCATAAGCTTTGACGATACATACAATACCTACGCCATACAGTATATAGAGATGCTTACGGTAAAGAAGCAGCGGGATGAGCTTAGGATCATTTTTGAGGAAGCGGCCTCCTGTTACTTTGAAGAGATGAAGACCCTCTATATGGGAATGATCCATGACGTTTCAAAGAGCGGTATCGGAATCACCTTTCCGGCAGGATCATTTACGGACAAATTCAGGGAAAATGAGATAGTTACCATTATGTTTGATGCGGAAAAGGGGAAGAAGGTCAGGATACAGGGTGACTGGAGGTATTCACTTTTCCAGGAGGATGGAAATATCCGCTGCGGCTTCAGGCTCCAAAAGGTCTCCGATTCATACAGGGTTATGGTTACGAAGCTTCTTCTGGACCGCGGAATAATGGATAAGGATATATGAGAGATTATTTAGTAAGAGCCATAAGCGGAAATAAGGAAATAAGAGCCTTTGCGGTTAGCTCTAAAGATACTGTGGAAAAAATGAGGCAGTGCCACAATACCAGTCCCGTGGTGTCGGCTGCACTGGGAAGGCTTATGACGGCAGGTGCAATGATGGGCTCCATGCTGCAGGGGGAGGATAAGCTTACCCTGTCGATACGGAGTGACGGTCCGGTGGAGGGCCTTACGGTAACCGCCGATGCAGAAGGGCATGTAAAGGGCTTTGCTCTGGAGCCGGAGGTTATAAATCCCGTCAGGGAATGGGATAAAAAGCTGGATGTGGGCGGCATCGTGGGAAACGGAACCCTGAAGGTCATAAAGGATCAGGGCTTAAAGGATCCGTACATTGGCGAGGTAGGGCTTATTACCGGTGAGATCGCAGAGGATCTTACCTATTATTTTGCACAGAGTGAGCAGGTTCCGTCGGCAGTGGGCCTCGGAGTCCTTATGAATAAGGATAATACGGTACGGGAAGCTGGGGGATTTATCGTACAGCTTCTGCCGGGGGCGTCGGAGAAAAGCATAAGCACCCTGGAAAAGAACGTGGCTAAGATAAGCTCTGTAACAGATCTTCTGCGGGACGGAAAAACCCCGGAGGATATAGTAAACATCCTTTTAGACGGAGTCGGAGCCGAGATCCTTTCGGATACCCCGGTGTCCTTCAGGTGCGACTGCGGAAGAGAGAGGATTTCAAGGGTTTTAATTAGCCTCGGCAAAAAGGAGCTTCAGGGTCTTATCTCGGAAAACAGGGACGCAGAAGTTAAATGCCAGTTCTGCGGGAAGGCATATAATTTTTCTGTCGAAGAATTAAAGGAGCTCCTCTCTTCTATATAACTGTATTTCAACGGGAGCTCCTTTCGGTATTTTTTATTCTACGCCCTGCGGTAAGTAGGGATCGTCTTTAGCTTATGCAGGTTCATATCGTGGAGCCTGTCGATCTTTTTCTTTATTTCCCCGTCTTCACATTCACCGGTTTTTATATAGTGATCCAGCGTATCATAGCTGAAGCCTATCTTTTCCTCGTCTGTCTGACCTGAGAGACCGTCTGACGGGGTCTTATGCACGAGGTCTGAAGGAAGCCCCAGGGCATCACCGATCTCAAGCATCTCACTTACGGTAAAATCAGCACAGGGAGAAAAGTCACCGGCGGCATCGCCGTACTTTGTGGAATAGCCTATGTAATCCTCAGAAGCATTGCAGGTATTTGTAACCCTTCCGCCATTCGGCAGGGACTGGGCGATCGCATAGAGAACGGACATTCTGATCCTGGGAGCCAGGTTTATTTTTGTGTCCGTTGAAAGGTTTATGTCATCCGTGCTTTCCTCAAGGGTGGAAATTGCAGCGTCGAAAACTGCTTTGATATTTACGGTATAGGTTTTTATCTCAAGGAAGTCAGCTATTTTTTGGGAATCTGAGATATCCTTCTGGACTCCGTTTGGCATCATTACACCCGTGACCCGGTCTTTCCCCAGCGCTTTTACAAGAAGAGCCGCCGCTATGGAGGAGTCCTTTCCGCCGGACAAACCAATAACGGCAGAAGCTGACGGACCGTTTTCATTAAACCATTCCCTGATCCAGGATACAATTTTTTCTATTTCGGTATTTGTATTCATATCAATTCTCTCCTTTGCAGATACTAAGTATCAGTATAGTGTTTTACAGTTTTTTTAACAAGAGAGATTGATGCGTAAATTCTAAGGCAGGCTTCATGATTTACACATCAATCTCTCCATCCGTATTGACGGCATATCCACAAGCAAACCCTGCGGAACGCGCTACGCCGAACTCTCCGCCAACTGCGGCTAGGCCCGCAGGATGTTCACGTAGGAGTTGTTTACATCCTGCGTGCCAATCCGCAGTAAGCGGCATATTTCGCCTGCGGTTCCGATAAAGGGTTATGCTTGTGGACATGCAGCCAATACGCTTTCTGGAGAGATTGATGCGTAAATTCTAAGGCAGGCTGATTTTTTCGCTTCATCTGTATATATAAATGCGTGGACAAAAACGCCACCTGTTTTTTGTCATCCTGAGCAAAGCGAAGGATCTATAGGAGGAACTAAATATGCCAACACCCATAACCCGTCTTGATACTTTTATTAAACTGCGTGACCTCAGCAAAGGACACTACTCTGATGAAGGCGTGCGCACATATCAGCGCCTGCTCGCTTTAAGGGATAAGTGGAAGAACAGGACCCTGGACAATGCCTTCCCTCAGTCTGATGACCTGAAAAACCGGCTAATAGCATCAGGT
>CADCQV010000272.1 GCA_902803625.1 uncultured Lachnospiraceae bacterium | reverse complement strand
GTTCTGATATTGGGATCAAAGGATATCTTTGCTCCGTTGTCCCCGTAGATATGCATGGTCTTTAATATCTCATCCGCGAATTCCTTCTTAGCCATAAGAGAACAGCCCATTATGTGCATATATTTTACGCCGCTGAAATCATCCTTTCCCGGAGCCTTGGCCTCTACTGCGGGGGTATTCCCCATATGGAAAAGGAACTTCCTGGATCCGTCGGAAAAGTATGTGACGAAGGCACAGCCGGTCGAAACCGTATCGTTTACCACCACGTGGCTCGTATCCACTTTCAGCTCCTTCATCCTGTCCAGTATGCATTTCCCGAAATCGTCATTTCCGACCCCGCTTATCAAAGCCACCCGGCTTCCCAGTCTTGCAGCCGCGCTTGCGCATATTGCAGGCGCACCGCTGGGGAAGGGTCCCCGAAACAGCCCTTCATTATAGAGCTCGACTCCTTCCCCGTCCCTCATTATCTCCACCAGTGTTTCTCCCATTATCAGAATATCAGTCATTTCCGCTCCTTTCCTTAAAAAAGAGTCCCGAAAACCGGAACTCTTTAGTATCAACTCTTTTCCATCAAAATAAAACCGAACCCCGAGTCTACTCAGCGCTGATGTTTACCAGCCTGTCAATTTCACGAACCAGATTACCGATCTCAGGCTTACTGAGCTGTGCATCGGCTCCGAGCTGCTCACCCTTTTTCCTCATCTCGTCATTGACAAGGGAGGAGAAGATGACAACCGGGATCTTCCGTGTCTTGTCCTCTGTTTTAATAAGCTTGGTAAGCCTGTGGCCGTCCATAATTGGCATCTCAATATCGGTTATAACGAGTCCAACCTTCTGCGCCAGTGTTCCCTCAGCCACACATCTCGAGATATAGTCCCAGGCTTCCTGACCGTTCTCAAAGTCGGTGAGATTGTTGTAGCCTGCCTTCTTAAGGGAATCGGAGATAAGCTTATGCAGGAGAACCGAATCCTCGGCCATAACAATGGGAACCTCACTTCTGCTTCGCTCTCCGAGCTCATCAATATCCGTAACCTTGAGTCCCGTCTCCGGGCTGATATCCGTCACGATCTTCTCGAAATCCAGAATGATCACCAGTCTGTCATCGAATTTCACAATACCCGTCGACACACCGGCTTCAACCGTATTGACAGTGGCATCCGGCTTAATGATGGCCGTCCAAGAAACCCTGTGTATTCCCACTACCGAGTCAACATGGAATGCTATGTCCAGCTTATTGAAATTAGTGATAATGAACAGACCCTTATCCTCCTGATCGCCGCGCTGAAGGCAGTTCTTCAGGTTTATCGCCGTGATCATCTTATCACGGGGCATAAATATTCCCTCAATACTGGGATGTGCATTGGGAACCGGAGTAACCGTCTGATAAGGAATGATCTCGGTGATCTTGGCAACATTTATGCCGTAAGAATCCTGTCCCAGCTTGAATTCCAGGATCTCCAGTTCGTTGGTACCGTTTTCAAGAAGAATTTTTGTTTCCATACATAGCACCTCTCATAAAGTATACTGGACAGATTATAACATATTTTATAAAAAATAACAAAAAAACATTAATTTTTTAGTTATTCTTTTCCTCTGGTGCCGGAGCTTCCGTTTCATCTCCGGCTTCCTCTGGTGCCGGAGCATCCGTCCCGCCGCCTGCTTCCTTCTCCAGAAGGATCTCGGTATTCTCTTCGCCGCCCATTATTATAAGGGTTAAGTCCGACAGGCCGGCAAGTTTTTCCGAACTGAGCTCTGCGACCAGGACAGCCCTCTTACTCTCTCCGCTCTGAAGTGTGACTTCAAGGGTTGAAAGATCGTCAAGTAAAAGGGTGGTAAGGAAGCTGTGGGTCTTTCCTCCGGTCTTGAAGCGGAACCTGGGCTGAAGGGAAAGGATATTGCATACGGCCTCCTCTTCCCCGGTATTCATCACGTTAAAATAGAGTACCAGAAGCTTATCATCTTTAGCAGCCGGTTCTATGGAAAAAAGCATATCCGACTCCGGATCTGAGGGATCCGGATAGGAGTCCAGTATCCCATGTCCCGAATACTCAACAGAGAAGCCCTGAAGACCGATAAGCTCCGCAATGTCCGCATCCTGTACCTCCATCGGGCCGCTTTCCTCTTCTTCCCCGGCCTCGCTCTCTCCGGCGGAGTCTTTCTGTTCCTTAGGGCTCTGGGCTTCCTCGATCTCCCTGGTGGCTTCCTCCTTCGCCTCCTCGATCTCCTGAATAATTGATGGGTCATCCTTAATGACTATGTCCTTCAGATCCGTCTTTGTAAGCTCCTTTAGCGAACCCTTGATGGCAGAATTGTGGTCGTTAAGCACGTTGGTGGAGTAATTCACTATCTGCTTTGACTCATCCTC
>CADCQV010000271.1 GCA_902803625.1 uncultured Lachnospiraceae bacterium | reverse complement strand
ATTTCCCGAAACGTCTTGCACGGCTGACAGCGAAATAGCGTTTAGTTCCTCCGAGGGCACTGTTCAGGATAGACAAGATTATACCACCAAAAGCGCCATCCCAACTATAGATTTGGAATGGCGCTTTTTATCTTCTTTACAATGTCACAGATGTCTCAGCTCTTCGGCAGCGTCACCGTATTCTTGTAATTTCCCTTACCCGTAAGATCAACGGTGGTGTCTTTAATGACGGCGTCATAATCCTTCTTTTTAAGGGTGAGCTTATTCCCGCTTAAAGAAATTTCCGCCTTTTTAACCTTATTCCCCTTGGAATTCAGGAATACCTTTGAATCATTAAGATCTGCCCCGGGGAGATCCGCCTGCTCGATTCTGAATTCCACAGGCTTCTTCTTAAGGGCCTTATTTGCTGTCTTTACATCAGTCTTATTCTCCTTGCTGATACCGCTGTTAGCCTTGAATGAGATGATGAAGCAAGGCTTCTTCTTACACTTCGGGTTATCTGAAGCATATTTAATGTTCTTAAACTTGAAGTTTGGCTTCGCCACCTCTGTAAGTGTGGAATTAAGCTGAATCACAACTCCTCCGATCCTGTAGGTCCCGTTCCCCAGATCCTCAATCTCCTTTGCCTTGAACTTGCTTGCGGTAAAAGTGACATTCTGAGTAAAAACGATGCTGAGATTCAGAGCCGCGCCGGAGCTTCCTGTGCCAAATTCCATAGGGATGGTTTCGATCTTTGTGCCCGCAGGAACATCAATTCCGCCTATAGTATTATTAACATCCTTAGTTTCATTTCCTTCGTTCCCTGATCCGCTTACCTTAAGGAGAAGAGAGGCCTTGCCATAGGTGGTGGATGACTTGTAGCTTGCAGCGATAAGGGTTTCACCTTCACCCTTCAGGCTTACAAGTCCCTCATTCGTAACACCTGCCACAGCTTCCTTGCTGCTTGTAAAGATCCACTCTCCCGTGCCTTCTCCGGGATCCTCGACAGTGGCATTAAGGGTAAAATCAGGATCTCCCAGCTTCTTTTCGACGCTCTCTCCGTCTTTGAAGGTTACCTTCGTCTCCTTCCTGTCGGGATCTTCAATAACAGTAAGAGTAATGACCGCCTTGCCGTAGGTGGTGGCAGAGGAGTACTCTGCTGTGATATTGGTGACACCGATGCCTAAAGGAGTCACTTCTCCTCTGTCGCTTACTGACGCCACGGCTTCGTTACTGCTGGTGAATGCCCAGATTCCCCCTTCTCCGGGGTTGGAGGCTGTTGCATTGAGCGTAAACGGCTCATCCGTAACGATCTTCTCAATACTGTCGCCCTCGGCGAAGGAAACGCCGGCGTCCTCTTTTTCGGGATTATCGGGATCCTCCTTTGCACCGAGCTCGATCACCCTTTCACAGGTGGAATTCATAAGCGTTCCGTCAGGGCAGATGTACTCAACCGTAAAGGTATAATTGCCCTTCGGAAGGGATGAGACATTCAGATCCAGCCAATAGCTGTCCCATTTATTAGTCTCATTTATCTCCGCTTTTTTAAGCTCTGTCTTATTCCCTCCTTCCGGCTGGTACCATACGGTCACGGTACCTCTGTCTATAACAGTGCCAACAGAGCGGATAACGGCTTCAAGTGTACCGTTCATTGAACCCTTGGTTATATCGGCGGCGGTAAAGCCCTCGGGCCCCACTACCATTGCCTTTCCACCGTATTGTTCCTCGGTAGCATTCCTGAAGTTTCCGCTGTCACAGGTATAGCGGGCATTGAATGTATAAAGACCGGACTCGAGAGTAGAATTTAAGTCTTTGAGCACAGTTTCAAAATAGGTCTCGCCCGGAGCTACTTCCTTGCTCATATCCCAGCTCTGAAGCAGCTTTTTCTCTCCCTTGACGGTATTGTTGTAAAGTACGGACAGATTTCCCTCTGTCAAAGGCCCTGTGGGAGAATTAATATAAACCACCAGGGAATTCGGATCTCCTGCAGGGGAAGAATACACCTCCGTATAACCGTGAGGCAGTACTCTTTGAACTTTTGAATCTTCTCCGGAGGTCACATCGGTGGTAAAGGTCATATTGGCCTGGGTGGTCTTATCGAAGTCAAGTCCGAAATCAGTTGTGCTGAGATTAAACAAGCCGTTCTCATCGGTTACATAATCCCCCAGCTTTTTCCCGTTTACGCTGACATGGACGGTCTCCTTCATAAGGTTGGGGCCGATTGTCACCGTTCCGACAATCGGATCATCTGGATCACGATCCAGAGTACCGTTATTATTTGTTGTATAGATTTCGGTATGTGCGCGGAGTGTGATGATATCACCTTCTATGGCAGGACCATATTTATCCCTTGAGGAATTGGTGTCATTTCCAAAGCTTTCCACTATAACTCCCCATTTATCTATCATCCT
>CADCQV010000270.1 GCA_902803625.1 uncultured Lachnospiraceae bacterium | reverse complement strand
GCAGCGTGAAAAGGCGGCATTCTCGGATGCCGTGGGTCATTCGATGGTAGATGACCTGAAGGAATATGCAGAGGAAAGGTATAGTGATGACGAGTTTGAAAGCTTAAGAAAAAAATACACCCACGCGGCGCCGTTTACAAAGGAAAGCCTTCTCTACCGGGAGATCTTTGAAGAAAACTATCCCGGACAGTCTGAAATGATACCGGACTTCTGGATGCCGAATAAGGACTGGGAGGGCTGCAATGTAAACGACCCGAGTGCAAGAGTCCTTACCAATTACGGAGATAGCGGAGTATGAGGATACTTGAGGAAGGTTCCCGCATATCAGGACGAAAGATAGTGATCGAAGACGGCACGGTTTACAGAGGATACGGCTTCGGGAGCAGCTCGGAAAAAAAGCTGGAGCTGGTATTTAATACCTCTATGACAGGCTATCAGGAGATAATATCAGATCCCTCATACACAGGACAGGCCGTGGTGATGACCTATCCGGTGATAGGAAACTACGGGGTAAATGAAGATGACTATGAGACCGATACGCCGTCCATCGGGGCACTTATAGTACGGGACTATACAGAAACGCCGTCAAACTTTAGATCAAGCCATTCGCTCTCGGAAATAATGGAGAAGTATGACATTGCCGGGGTTTACGGGATAGATACACGAGAGCTTACAAGAAGGATAAGGGACTTCGGAAGCTGCAAGGTCCTGATAACTAATGAGGCTACGCCGGATAAGGAGGCTGAGTCAATACTTAGGGAATTCAGCTTCAGCAGGGATCAGGTGAGCCGGGTCAGCACAAAGGAGATATATGAGGTTCCGTCAGCCGGTGAGGAGCTTTATTCTGTGGTTGCAATTGACTGCGGGATAAAGAAAAATATCTTAAGGCAGCTCTCACTACTTGGCTGCAGAGTGACTGTGGTTCCCTTTGATACTGATGCAGAGCGCATAGAAGCGCTTTCGCCTGACGGTCTCTTTATATCAAACGGGCCCGGAGACCCGGGGGACGTTCAGCCTGCCATAGACACAGTCAGGCGTCTTCACGGCAGATACCCTGTATTCGGGATCTGCTTAGGGCACCAGATCCTCTCTCTTTCCTACGGAGCCCGGACTTACAAGCTGAAATTCGGTCACAGGGGAGGAAATCATCCGGTAAGGGATCTGAAAACAGGACGGATAGACATCACATCCCAGAATCATTCCTATGCAGTGGATCCGGACAGCCTGAAGGCTGCTTATCTTAAAGCAACCCACATAAATATCCTTGATAATACTGTTGAAGGGATCGAACACGTGTCTGACCCTTCCTTTGGCATACAATATCATCCCGAGAGTGCACCGGGTCCGAATGACAGTATTTATCTCTTTCAGAAATTCCTCGGGCTTATGAAAGGAAGAAAAAGCTGATGCCAAAAAGAGCGGATATAAAAAAGATACTTGTGATAGGCTCGGGACCTATCGTTATAGGACAGGCTGCGGAATTTGACTACGCCGGGACCCAGGCCTGCCTCGCCTTAAAGGAGGAGGGGTATGAGGTAATACTCTGTAATTCAAACCCCGCAACCATTATGACGGATCCTTCCGTTGCTGACAAAGTATATATGGAGCCGCTGACACTTGAGTATCTTGCAAAGATAGTAAGATACGAAAGGCCTGATGCCATACTTCCGGGTATCGGAGGCCAGACCGGGCTCAATCTTGCCATGAAGCTTTCATCCAAGGGGGTACTTGATGAATGCAGGTGTGAACTTCTCGGAACAGGTTTTGAGAGTATCGACAGGGCTGAGGACAGGGAGCTTTTTAAGGAGCTTTGTATAAGCCTTAATGAGCCGGTGCTGCCCTCAAAGACCGTAGGATCCATAGAAGAGGGCTTAAGTGCCGCAGCGGATATAGGATACCCTGTGGTTGCCCGCCCGGCTTTTACTCTTGGAGGAACCGGAGGAGGCTTTGCGGATAATGAGGAGGAACTGAAAAAGATACTGAAAACTGCCCTCGAGCTCTCACCTGTGGGGCAGACCCTTATCGAGAAGTCCGTAAAGGGCTATAAGGAGATAGAATATGAGGTTATCCGCGATGGGAACGACACCGCAATAACCGTATGCAATATGGAGAATATCGATCCGGTCGGAGTGCATACCGGGGACTCCATAGTCGTGTGTCCGTCACAGACACTGACAAATAAGGAGTATCATATGCTCCGTGATTCCGCACTTAAGATCATAAGGGCCTTAAAGATCGAAGGCGGCTGCAATGTACAGTTTGCACTGGATCCAAACTCTTTTTCATATTACCTTATCGAAGTGAATCCCAGGGTTTCAAGATCATCAGCCCTTGCATCCAAGGCCTCCGGCTATCCCATAGCCAGAGTGTCTGCAAAGATCGCTGTCGGATACCGCCTTGATGAGATAGAGCTCGCCAATACACCTGCCTCTTTCGAGCCATCCCTTGATTATGTAGTGACCAAGCTTCCGAGATTTCCCTTTGATAAATTCAGGGACGCAAATAACAGCCTTGGCACCCAGATGAAGGCTACGGGAGAGGTCATGAGTGTTGGCCGCACTATGGAGGAAAGCCTCTTAAAGGGCATCAGATCCCTGGAAACCGGGGTTTACCATCTCTATGACAAGCGTTTTTCCCGGATGGAGACTGATGAGATGCTTAAGTATATCCGGGAAGGACGGGATGACCGTATCTATGCCATTTCGGAGCTTTTAAGGAGGGGGACTGAGATTGATACCATTCACGCTGTCACAGGTATAGACCGCTTATTTATCCGTGTATTTGAGCACATAGTGGAGGCGGAAGGCAGCTTAAAAAAGGCCGGTGACAGTCCTTCAAGGGAGGCTCTTTACAATGCGAAAAGGATCGGATTCTCGGATAAAGCCATAGGAAAGCTATGGAAAAAGACCCCGAGGGAGATCTATCTCCTCCGTAAGAAGTACGGTATTTTTCCCTCCTACAAGATGATCGACAGCTGCGCATCGGAATTTGAAAGCTATATTCCTTACTTTTATTCCACCTACGAGTCCGAAAACGAATCCATATCCGATACGAAGGAAAAGGTAATAGTCTTAGGCTCCGGACCCATAAGGATAGGGCAGGGCGTGGAATTTGACTATTCAACCGTACATGCGGTTAAAACCATTAAGGAAGCGGGTTTCCAGGCCATCATCATAAACAATAATCCGGAGACCGTATCAACAGACTATACCACCTCCGACAAGCTGTATTTTGAACCTCTTTGCATTGAGGATGTGATGAATGTCATTGAGCTAGAGAAGCCGAAGGGTGTGATAGTCACCCTTGGAGGCCAGACTGCCGTAAATCTCGCCGATTCCCTGAAGGAGTACGGTGCTCCCGTCATAGGGACCGACTGTGACGCAATAGACCGGGCGGAAAACAGGGATCTCTTTGAAAAGCTCTTATTAAAGCTCGGTATCCCCCAGCCTCCAGGAGTCGCGGTAACGGATATAGAGGCCGGGGTAAGGGCCGCGGAAGAGATAGGTTATCCCGTACTGGTCCGGCCTTCATTCGTACTCGGAGGCAGGGCAATGCAGATAGTATCGGGGGAAGCCGATATGAGGCATTACCTGAAAACCGCCGTGGAAGTGGATATTGATAAGCCGGTGCTGGTAGATAAGTACATTAAGGGACGCGAGGTTGAGGTAGATGCGGTCTGTGACGGCAGGGATGTATTCGTGCCCGGGATCATGGAGCTGGTGGAAAGGACCGGTGTACACTCGGGTGATTCGATAAGCGTGTACCCGCCATTCAGTATTTCCGACAGGGTTAAGGGAACCATTCTTTCATACGCAAAAAAACTCGGAAAAGGGATCGGTATAGTAGGGCTCTATAACATACAGTTCATAGTTGATGATGATGACAATGTCTATATCATTGAAGTCAATCCGAGATCCTCACGTACCGTACCCTTTTTGTCGAAGGCTACGGGATATCAGCTTTCTGACATCGCAACCCGGGTGATGCTCGGGATCAGCTTAAAGGAGCAGGGGATATTCGATCTCTACCCGGAGGAAAGAAAAATGTGGTTTGTGAAGGCTCCGGCCTTTTCCTTCTCGAAGCTAAAGGGGATGGATTCCTATCTGAGTCCGGAAATGAAGTCTACCGGTGAAGCCATAGGCTATGACGAAAAGCTCCACCGCGCCATGTACAAGGCCCTGATCGCATCCGGGATAAAGATGCCGAATTACGGAACCGTTCTCTTTACCCTTGCGGATGAGGATAAGGAGGAGGGGGTTCCCCTTGCAAGGAGATTTCTGGACCTTGGATTTAATATAGAGGCTACCACGGTAACGGCGCAGTACTTTAAGGAAAGAGGCATAAAGACCAGGCTTCTCCATAAGCTCTCTGAAGGGTCGGATGAGATGCTGAGATCCATCCGTTCGGGGTATGTGAGCTATGTGGTGAATACCCGGGCGATCCTTTCGGGCGTGCACTATGAGGACGGGAGCGCCTTAAGGAGCTGCGCCATCGAAAACGGGGTCACACTCTTTACCTCACTTGATACAGTGCGGATCCTCCTTGATGTTCTGGAGGAGCTCACCATCAAGGTGGCGACAATATTCTGACACTACACATTGTCATTCTGAGACCACACATTGTCATTCTGAGCGAAGCGAAGAATCTTTTATAGCTGTAGAAAGATCCTTCGCTGACGCTCAGGATGACAGGGGCGCTGACGCTCAGGATGACAGGGGCGCTGACGCTCAGG
>CADCQV010000269.1 GCA_902803625.1 uncultured Lachnospiraceae bacterium | reverse complement strand
TCCCGTATGGAATGCAGATAACTGTATCCAGTGTGAGTTCTGCTCATATGTATGTCCTCACGCAGCTATCCGTCCCGTTGCAATGACCGATGACGAGGTTGCAAAGGCTCCGAAGGATATGAAGATCAAGGATCTGAACGGAGTTCCGGGCTACAAGTTCTCGATCGTTATTTCCGATATGGACTGCCTGGGATGCGGCTCCTGCGTAAACGTTTGTCCCGGAATGAAGGGCAATAAGGCTCTTGAAATGAAGAACCTTGACGATGCGCTGAAGGCAGAGCAGGTTTACTTCGACTATGCAGTTGAGCTTCCCGAGAAGCAGGAGGTTATAGATAAGTTCAAGATCGATTCCGTAAAGGGCTCACAGTTTAAGCAGCCCCTCCTTGAGTTCTCAGGTGCCTGCGCAGGCTGCGGTGAGACTCCTTATGCGAAGCTCATCACACAGCTCTTCGGTGACAGGATGTATATCTCAAATGCTACGGGATGTACAAGTATCTGGGGTAACTCCTCACCTTCAACTCCTTATACGGTAAATAAGGAAGGCCACGGACCCGCCTGGGATAATTCCCTCTTCGAGGACAATGCCGAGTTCGGCTACGGAATGCATCTTGCACAGAAGACTCTCCGTGAGAACTTAAAGAAGCAGGCAGTAGCCCTTGCAGAGAAGGATTCTTCCGTAAAGGCAGCTGTCGACAAGTGGATCGAGACCTTTGATTCCACAGCTTTGAATACAGCCGCTACAAACGAGCTTCTTAAGGCTCTTGAGGGCAATTCCGCTCCCGAGGCAAAGGAACTTATAAAGAATAAGGACTTCCTCGCAAAGAAGTCACAGTGGATCTTCGGTGGTGACGGCTGGGCTTACGATATCGGCTTCGGCGGTCTTGACCACGTACTTGCATCCGGTGAGGATGTAAATGTGTTCGTATTCAACACCGAGGTTTACTCAAATACCGGCGGACAGTCCAGTAAGGCTACACCTACCGGTGCGGTTGCACAGTTCGCAGCAGGCGGTAAGGAGATCAAGCAGAAGGATCTCGCTGCCATAGCTATGAGCTACGGCTATGTATATGTTGCCCAGGTTTCCATGGGTGCAAATATGAACCAGCTCGTTAAGGCTCTTTCAGAGGCTGAGGCATATAACGGACCTTCACTTATCATAGGATATGCTCCCTGCATCAACCACAGGATAAGAGTTGGTATGGGCAAGGATATGGATGAAGAGAAGACGGCTGTTGATGCAGGATACTGGAATCTCTTCAGGTTCAATCCCGCAGCCGAGACAAATAAGTTCACCCTTGACTCCAAGGCAGCTACCATTCCTTATCAGGACTTCCTGGACGGAGAGGCACGTTACACTGCTCTGAAGAAGGTCAATGCCGAAAAGGCCGACAGGCTCTTTAAGGCTGCGGCTGATAATGCTGAGAAGCACTTTGCCCACCTTCAGGGACTGGTTGAGCTGTACAAATAATATAGAGCCACGCATACATCTCCCGCATTCAGCGCTTCCGTGGTGCTATTGCACCACTTGGCGCTCAATGCGCCGGAGGTTTTACACCGGCCGGAGCGGAGTGAAGAGCCAAAGTCAAATGGCTTTTTAAAAAGGATTTAGCGTTACTTGTATTTTTGGTGTTTTGTATATTAAATATAAGTTGTTTACTTTGAAAAAGGGTGATATAATAGCTCAGAGGTTTGAAATTTAGGCTTCTGTGTTCATTTATCAAAAATGCATGAAAGGAGATATTTTAGTTATGACGAGGAAGTTTAACAAGGCTGTCGCCGGGGTAATCGTTGCAGCAATGACGGCTAATCTGCCCCTTGCAAGTGTTGGAATGGTTACCACTTTCGCAAAGACCGCCGAGGAAAGGGTTGAGGATGCTGAGGAAGATCTGAAGGAGGCCAAGGAGAAGGCTGCTGAGGCTAAGAAGAAGGCTCAGGAAGCTGCCGACAAGGAAGCTGAGAAGGCAAGAGAAGATGCCGACAAGGCTATCGAGAAGGCTGAGAAGGCTGCAAAGGATGCACGTGATGATGCAAACGATGCTGCCAAGAAGGCAAAGAAGGATGCTGCCGATGCAGCAAAGGATAAGGCTGAAAAGTATGACGATGCTGCTAAGGACATCGAGGATGCACAGAAGGAAGCAGTAAAGGATGCTTTTGACAGGGCTGATAAGGAAGCTGAGAAGGCTGCCGATGCAATAAAGGATGCCAATGAAAAGGCTGACAAGATCGCTAAGGATGCTTATGATGCAGCTGACAAGATCGCCGATAAGGCCGCAGACGCTGTAAAGGATGCCAATGACAAGGCTGATGAGATCGCTAAGGATGCAGCTGATGCCTGTGATGACAAGATCAAGAAGGCAAGAGATGATGCCAAGGATGAGCTTGATAAGCTTGATGAGAAGATCAAGAAGGCAAATGATGCTGTTAAGGATGCTGAGGATGATCTGAAGCAGGCTAAGAAGGACAAGAAGAGCCTTTCCGAGATCCAGAGACTTGACAAGAAGGTTAAGGATGCAAAGGCTAATGCTGCTTCTGTTGAGAGCAAGGCTACCAATGACAAGGCTGAGGCAATAAAGGAGCGCGACAGAAAGATCGCTGCTGCTGAGTTTGAAGCTGCCGACAAGGCTAAGAAGGCTTATGAAGAAGCTGCACTCGTTGCATATGATAACGATGCTGCTGTACGTAAGGCTGCTGCAGCCGCTGCTGATGCTGCATTAGTTGCTTCAAAGGCTGCTGCTGTTGACATCGATGTTATCAATGCTATCGCTGCACGTTATGCATTCAATGCAAATCAGATTTCCATCGATGCAGGCAAGATAATCGACGATGCATTCTTCAAGGCTGCAAGTGATGCTGCAAAGGCTGCACGCGATGCTGAAGAGGCTGCAGCTGCTGCAAGAAAGCAGGCTAATGACAAGATCGCTGCTGCAGACGCTGAGAAGAGAGCTGTCATCAATAATGCAAACGAGGCTGCCGCTAAGGCAATCCGTGATGCACAGGATGCTGCTGACAAGGCTAAGATCGAAGCTGAGAAGAAGGTTCAGGAAGCTCAGGATGCCTATAATGACGCATACAAGAAGTGGGAAGCAATAAGGAAGTAATTCCAGCTTAGTAATTTCAGGTCCCGTGCCGGAAGTTCCGGCACGGGATTTTTTTAAGGCTATTGTCATTCTGAGGGCGAAGCCCGAAGAATCTTTTTGAGTAGTGCTGTCATTCTGAGGGCGAAGCCCGAAGAATCTTTTTGAGTAGTGCTGTCATTCCGAGGGCGAAGCCCGAAGAATCTTTTTGAGTAGTGCTGTCATTCTGAGGGCGAAGCCCGAAGAATCTTTTTACAGATTGAATAATCATAAAGAATATGGATGAAACCGATATGAAACACTTTAGAAATGATATTCTTAGAGTAATAATTTTAGGTCTCTGTCTTTCACTTTTCTTTGTTACAGCTGCATTTGCTGCTGTCACAAGGAATACCCGTTTTACCTCTGCATCGGAGATGATGCAGAAACTGGGGACAACTGACCCCGGTACCTGGAATCCTTCATACCTTACAGAGGTTGAAAACGCCTATTGGAGCTTCGCTCCCCAGTCATATCTCGGATCGAAGGAAATTACCCTCGATATGGCGAAGAATAATTACCGTAATCTGGAGATGCTCCTTGATAACGGTTACACCTTAGATTACAATACGCTTTCTTCATATTGTGAGGAGTATCTCGGAAAAAAGAACGGAGAAAAGGATGCGTTTTATAATATAATGTCCTCCTGCCTTAATAATCCCTATCTTTTGGGAAGGCCGGAAGCGACAGTTACCGGAACCACCTACAACGGACGGGACTATTCAAAGGTTTTTGATGCGGCCTTCTATCAGGCGAAGCATCCGGAGCTCGGCGGTGACAGTGCCGCACTTTTACGTTACTTTGTGGAAACCGGTATAGGGAACGGGGAGCAGGGAAATGCTTCCTTTGATGTGAAGGCCTATGCCGCAGCTGAGGATGCTGCCGTACTCAATGCCCAGAACCAGTCTGCAAGCTACAGGGCACTGGGCGCCGGAAAGAGCGCACCTCTCGGGAAATACAGCTACTCCTGGGCTAATTATTACGGGAAGTATCTCGGACATTATACGCCGGGTGTACTTACCGCTCCTGTAAAGGGATCCGATTCGAGCACTTCAACCGCTGCGGATGAGGTGAAGAACGGCTCCGATACCGACATTGATTCCATGATGGCAGACGGAGCGGAGGATAACAGCACTCCCTTACCGAAGACTGTTGCAAGCGCTTATAAGGAGGGCAGCACAAAAAGTGTCTATACAAATGAAAGTGTGACCTCCGCTCAGGCAAATACCCGGCCTCTTGCGGTTATGATGCCTACGGACAGGGCTGCGCAGCCTTCCTACGGAATAAGCCGGGCGGATATCCTCTATGAGATCATGGAGGAGGGCGGAATATCAAGGCAGATGGCCATCATTCCCAACTGGACGGATCTTTCCAGAATAGGAAATTTAAGGAGCTGCAGGCTTTATTATATCTATGCTGCAAAGGAGTGGGATCCGATACTTATCCATTTTGGCGGTGTTGCCTATATGAAGGGAGTGATCAATGCTCCGGACATGAATAATATTTCCGGAACCTATGAATACGGCGTAGGCGGAAAAGCACCCGGGGCCGGACAGTTTTTCAGGACCTCTGACAGGCAGGCGCCGCATAATGCCTACATCTCGGCCTCCGGTATTCAAAAGGCCTGTATGCAGCAGGGTTATCTCACGAATTTAAGATCAGGATTTTATAATCCTAAGCACTTCAGCTTTGCAGAAGGTGTGAATGACCTCCCCGGTGGAGAAAGTGCCACAAGTATCGACCTCTCGGAGATCTTTCCCTACAGCAAGAGCTCATTTACCTACAATGCGGCTGACGGGCTTTATTACAAGAATATCCATGGCGGAGCCCAGAAGGATGCCATTAACGGCCGGCAGATCTCATTCGCGAATGTGATAATCCAGAATACAAAGTGGAGCCAGCTGGACAAGAAGGGCTATCTCGGCTTCACCATGCTGGATTCGACGGAGGACGGCTACTTCTTTACCAGGGGGAAATGCATCCATATCCACTGGAAGAAGACAGGAGACTACAGCCCTACGAAGTACTATGACGACGCAGGGAATGAGATAAAGCTTAATACGGGAAAGACTTATATCGGTATCGCCCAGAAGGGTAGAAATCCCAAATACTCATAATCGGATCTTTTTTCCTTGGCTCAAATGTTTCCCTTATTATGTTCTTCGATCAGTGCCTTCAGGTCGGATAAGGGTACCTGGGTTATGACGGTTTCGGCATTACCCGTATAGGCCCATTGGCTTAAAAGCCACTGCCATTCCGAATCAGAGAAATTAGCCTTTAGACTTGCTGAAGAGCTGCCGCCGGTTCCGCTGCTTTTTCCGGAGCCGGTGGCTACTGTTACGGAGCTAGCGGAATTTGCGGCGGTGGTGTCGAGGCTTCCGTTTGCCAGGGCCTGACCGGTGGCACTGCTGAAAAAGCCCGTTATTCCCGCGGCATCAGCATGTGCCAGGGCTCCGGTGCCGACGCTTTCAAGGATTGCTCTGTCTGAGGCATTATCCATATAGCAATGTTCCACAATGAGGGTAGGTATTCCCACACTGGTACCGTAGCGGACAACCCCGTAATAATCACCCTGGGATCCGGCCTTGGTCCACACACCCTTATTTACAAAGCCTAAGGAGCTTAGATTCGATAATATGGCGTTTCCGCATTCCGCTCCGGCTTTATAGTGGTTTCCGAACATGGATGTCCATACGGCACAGCCGCTCTTGTCGTGTGCTGCTGAGGCATTGAAGTGTATGCTGACTAAAAGCTTTGCACCGGAATTTTTGGCGATCGCAGCCCTTTCGGGGAGAGACAGAGCGGTATCACCTGTCCGGGTCATTTCTGCCGAAATGCCGGAGGCATTGAGTTCCGCGCAGAGCTGATTTGCCACATCAAGCGTCAGTGATTTCTCCATATAGGGTGGGTAAATCGCGCCGGCACCTGCCGTTCCTGCGCCGCCGTGCCCCGGATCTATCATAACCGTAGCGGCGTTCGCCGTCACTGTTGAAAGCATCATACATACTGCTGTTATTACTGGAAGCAATCTGGTCTTCATTCCGGTAGTTCTCCTTTTGTATTCCATGACCGTCCGCCGGGTGTCTTTGAAGCGTTTGGCAGGGCGTCCGATTCATCATATACTACCTGAATCATTTTGTAAATCCGGGACATAAGCCTCGGATTCGCTAAGCGGGACGTGCTGATTGCTCAAAAAACAGTTATCAATCCGGGACACATTTCGTGCTCTCGTATATAAAGATTCTTCGCTTCGCTCAGAATGACACTTTTAATGATTGGCACTTTTTAGTCGATTCGCTCAGATTGACACTGTAGAGTCTCTTTGGTTCCTAAATAACATTGTATGTGATTTTGAACAAACAAGGGGTAAACATAACTTGATTTTTGCCGATATATTTGTTAGAAAAGAATCATAGTCATTCTATGTTCTTTTACCGAACGGATTCGGGATTTATTGCAGAAAATACAGCAAGCTGGAATACAAGGAGGTTAAAATATAATGTCAAATACCATCAGCAGCGGAAACGACCTTTCCTATTTATTCGGGGGAGCTTCTTCCTCAAAACCCGCAACCCTTTATGACAGTCTCGGCGACTACGCTTCATTAAAGAACGGGAGCGCATCAAAGCTCTACAAGGCTTATTATGCGAAGGAAAAGGAGAGCGCAAAGGAAGCGAAGAACAGCATCAGCACCACGGAAAAGAACGCGTACAATACCGTTAAATCCTCGGCTGAGGATCTTTCCGCGGCAGTTGATAAGCTAAGCTCATTCAGTATCTATCAGAAGGGTGAGTTCCAGAAAACAGCAAAGGACGGAACAAAATCCGATTCCGAGTATGATTACGACAAGATATACAGTGCGGTTAAGGATTTTGCAGACAGCTACAACGCTCTTATCAAGAATGGCTCATCCGAAAGCCTGTCTTCACTTAATGATGTCACCGTAAGGATGCTGAAGAATACCAGAAGCAATTCGAACCTCCTTGGGCAGATAGGGATCAGCGTCGCAAAGGACGGAACCCTTTCCATAGACCGGGATAAGTTCAACGGAGCGGATATCAGCAGCATAAAGGCTCTTTTCAGCGGCCAGGGTTCGTTTGCGGATTCCACCGCCTCAAGAGCGGGTGTTATGAAGAATTCCGCGGCCAATAAATTGAGCAGCAGCAAGGTTTACAATGCGGAGGGTACCTCCGAAAAAAATACCGACGACAACAGCACCTACAATGCCATTGTATAGGGTCATATGCTGCCGTTCTTCCGGAAGAGCAGTAATCCTGCAAAGGTCAGCAGTGCATTGAGGAGCAGGATCTCAAAACCGAAACGGTATCCGAAGAGCAGGGTCTCTGAGTACCTGTCGATCAGGATACTTGCAGCCGGGGATATGACTGCTATATAAGGGACAGCCTTATCATTTACTCTGCGTTCTGTCATTATCATTCCAAAACAGAACATTCCGAGAAGCGGCCCATAGGTGAAGCCGGCGACCTTGAAGATGGTTGAAATAATGGAATCGGTATGAAAAGGCTTAAATATAACGATTATCGCAAAGAATAAGAATGCAAATACCACATGCACAAATTTACGGATCTTTGTTTTCCTGCCTTCATTCAGTTCCGGATTTTTTTCAAAATCAAGAATGTTTATGCAGAAGGACGTGGTGAGAGAGGTCAGTGAACCGTCGGCACTTGAAAATCCTGCAGCAACAAGACCAACTACAAATAATACTGCGGATACTGTATTTGCGGATAATGCTATGGTTGAGAAGATTGCATCCGACTTTTCGGGAAGGATTATCCGGTTATTTTCTGCATAGTATATCAGTAGAACTCCCAGGATCAGGAATATCGTATTCATGAGAAGCAGGAGAACTGCGGTAAGAGACATGTTCTTCTGGGAATTTTTCAGGTTGTCGCAGGACAGATTTTTCTGCATCATGTCCTGATCAAGACCGGTCATGGCGACCATTCCGGCAACTCCGCTTGCAAACTGTTTCCAGAAAAAGGTGGAGGACTTCCAGTCACTGTCATATATATTCATCATTCCGTCCGACATAGCATCATTCATCACTTCCGAAACCGGGCAGCCCATTCCCTTTATCAGGATCCAGACTGTACCGGCAAGGGCAAGGAGCATGGCTGTAGTCTGGAGTACATCTGTCCAGACGACGGTCCTTATCCCTCCGTGGAACGTATATAATAGGATCATTCCGATCAGAATAGCTGTCAGTACAAAGAATGGCAGTCCCGCCTGCTTAAAGAAAAACTCATAGAGGATAAAGACGACCAGATACATCCTCAGAGCAGATCCGGTAAGTCTTGAAATGATAAAGAGCATGGCTCCGCTCTTTTCACTTCTGGGACCAAAGCGTTCTCTCAGATATGAATAAATGGAAGTAAGGTTTAATCTGTAGTAGAGCGGGAGCAGCAGAAATGCTATTACGAATACCCCCACAAAGTTTCCTATGACTACCCCGAGATAAGTAAACTGCGACTCCCGGACATAACCGGGCACCGACATAAATGTAACACCGGAAAGAAGGGTTCCTATCATGCCATAAGCCACTATGATCCAGGGAGATCTACGGTCACCCGTGAAAAAAGTATCGTTTGAGCTCTGCCTGTTTGCAGTGATCCTGGAAATAGCTATCAGAAGTCCGAAATAGAGGATAAAAACAATTATCACACCGGATATAGTCATAAATCAGGTTAATTCCTTTCATTGATCTCTAATAATTCTCCTATCAGACACTATACATCCCGAATGCAGGAATGTACAGTAAGCGAAATTATTAATTTCGCTTACTATAAATTACAGAGTATCAAATACTCTATGTGTTTTCCTCAGTTTTTTCTGTTGCCCAAACAGGATAAGGATGATAAAGTGATTGTAATAGATTTTATGGGATAATCAGACAGGAGACATGTGATGAAAGAAGATGCAAGGAATATTGCCATTGTCCTGCTCCAGTACAGCGTCATCGTAAAGGGTATGGAGAGGAAGCTTCTGGATCAGGGATACAATGTAAAGATTATAACTGAGAATCTGCCCCACCTCAAAGATCATATAGAGGGCACGGATCTTTTTATTGTCTATCTTCCGGGAGATATCACGGAGG
>CADCQV010000268.1 GCA_902803625.1 uncultured Lachnospiraceae bacterium | reverse complement strand
TTGACATTCAAAACGAATGCATTGGGAAATTGAAAAAATCCGGTGCATCAATAAGGCAGATAAGTCGACTGACGGGGATAACGTATTATGCCATTCAGAAAGTCAATCACAGAACCGTCCCCTGATTGAAGAAAGGAGAAAGGTTATGAGGGATAACAAAGAAATGCTGAAGCTTAAGGATGAAGCTCTTGAAGAAGTAAGCGGAGGCGCTCATTACTACACAGAACCTGCACATTGCATTTACTGCCAAAATACTCATTTAATGACAATGAATAACTCCACTTCTATAACATATAATCGAGTGACATACAATTCTTGCAAGCAATATTATTGCGACCTTTATAAACGATTTTTCTTTCTGATAACAGACAGATCAGACAGATCACAGTTTTATTTATCCGACAGGATGGAAGAAGTACGTATATAATCCACGGAAGCCTGGTAATATTCGAGTCAATCACAGAACCGTCCCCTGATTGAGAGGATTACAGAATGGTGATAGAAACACTTGCGGATACCTACCGGCAGCTCTTTGTGGTTCCGGGAGGCCGAGCTAAAGAGAAATATCTTGATATCGTACAACGCGGTCTTGAACCCGATTCGCGGGATCTGTCTCACTTCATAACAAGTGATGAGGATAGCATAACTTACGAAGAAACCCCTGCAGGTAAAGTAAGCGTCATTACGCTTGGAAGGCGTGAGGATTTTGTGACCTTTTTACGGATCATGGCATACCGCTGCGAGATGGTGGATATCCCGGACACACAGGGAGCATCAATACTGGATGGCGTCATCAATTGGAGAAAGATCGAGCGGCATAAAATTAAGTTTCTGGAAAGCCTTGGTAATAAGGAGGACGCCGTGAAAGCCTGGAAGGAGGAGTTTGGGCGCTTTACCTCGGATAGGAGGAATTTTAAGGACACACTCATAATCCTGTCAATTGGACCGTACAGTGCGGTGCCTGCTGCAAAGCTTAGATTGTCCGATGAAGAATGGACAGCTCTTTCGTCAAAGATCAGAAAGTATCATGAATGTACGCATTTTCTTTGCCGGAAGCTGTATCCCGAAAAAAAGGATGCGGTATGGGATGAGCTTGTAGCGGATGCGGTTGGGATAGCAGCAGCCTTTGGAAAGTATGATGCCGATATGGGGAAACTGTTCCTTGGTATCGAGGGAGACACATATACCGGAGGAAGGCTTGAGAACTATGCGGATGTTGATGTAAGGCTGACGCAGAAGGTGTTGGGAGTATTGGACAGCTTCTCATCGGTCGCGGCAGAACATCCGGGGACAGATCCGTATGAGCTTGCAATAATGCTCGAAGAGAAAAAAGAAGAAATTTGGTAAGTCAACGTTGACTTACCCCGTTGACTTACCCCGTTGACTTATACCCTCACCTGTACTCTGCCGCCGCGGGGAATGCCTGCAGGATCTGCTACTATGATTGGATCTGTATTCCCGGTCTGTCCTGCTAAAACTCTGATTCCGCCTGCAACCTTATCAAGTTCATCCATATTAAGTTTTATATAATCTCTGTTTGACATATTCTTTTCCTCCTGTCATTAAAGTGTTTGTTTTTGTTGCTTTGAAAATATATACGTGGCAAAAGAAAAAATGGCAGATAAATTTATTTTTTTCTGTACCATCCCCAATAGACCTTCCGGTTCAGCACGGAAAGCAGCGCAGACAAAGCGTATCCCATTACATAGAATAATGCAGCTATAGCGGCAAAGGAAGAAAGGCTCATTGATCTGATATCAAGGAATGAGTATGGTATGTACTCCCCGCGGATAACTCCTGATCCGATGAGAGTAAGTATTATCACAGCATAGAAAGTTACAAAGGATGTGCCGTAGAGGATCTCTCTTTTTTTCAGTTTTCCGAGGGGGGAATCGTTCATGGTAAACGAAGCGATGACCAGCAGGGGAATGATGATATGCATACAGAACATATCCGGACGGAAGACGTGCATGGGAGAGTCGGTCAGCTGGCTTTGCAGTACTACAATAATAATCACTGCTTCAGCTACCGCCGATGATAATCTGGCAAAATACACCGCTCTCCTTGTGAGTTCTGTGTTCTTTCTGAGCTCAATGATATTTACCGCAAAGAAGAATACGGTGAGAATAAGCGTAAACAGGGTTCCGTCCACAGTCATCCATCGCAGTATCAATATCCCCTCCCTGTCGATGTTTTCCATATAGATAAGAGCGAATACGCAAAGAAGTGTTATCAGTGCGCCAAGGAAGAGATTCAGTAATTTTTTTTGTATGTAGCGTTTCTCCAGATACTCGGCAAGCTTTTCAATCCTGTCATCCATAAGAACCTCCGGTTAAATCAGCTCTTACCCTGTCTTCCGGTGTGCGGGATCTTCTCCCATACCAGATCCTTTGAAAAGAGAGCCTCAATGTCAAGTAAGAGCTTTCATAGACATGGGCATCCGTCTTTGCGACAATTTCAGCCGTTCTGTCAGAACAGTTATGTGCGACCACAAATATGTCCAAAAGCTCCTGTGGATAGTCGGTGCTGCGGACACTCTGTATCAGAGTGTAAATCACAGCTTCTTCATTTTTTGCGGGTATGATAAGTGCGTATTTATTTTTCCGCTCAGCCTTCGGAAATTTTTTGCACGCAAAAACACCGACTGCCGCCAGGACTGCATAGTGTGTAAAAAGAAGCTCTGCAATGACGGCCATTATGTAAAAAACCGTGTTTACTGTTTCTGTGTAGCTCATGTATTCAAATGCCGGGTTTTTCATATGTTACCTGCGGATACGCAAGTGACTGTTCTGAATAGTTACCTATACTCTATTATACAGATGAACTGAAAAAAACAGCCTTTAATTTGCTGTAAAGCGAACCTGGCGACGAGTGTTTTAGAGCCTGAATAGATACCTGATATCATCGAAATATTAAATTTTTATGAATTTTTGCAGAATTGTCTTTACATTTCGTCTGATTTTGATAAATTAAATATGTATAAGTATGATTAGCACCTCAATCTGAGGAGGTGGTACGATGAATGTAAATTCTGTAGATTTGTATAGGAGCGTCGGTGCGTCCGGGGTCTCCGGTTATCAGGCCGGAGTGAAATATGTCCCTTCAGACCGGGAAAGACAGGAAAAGCTTTCAAAGATCGATTCGAAGGCAAACGGAGGAGTGTCGAGAGACGGTGATACTGTCAGTATCTCATCCGAGGGTTCTTCCCTTTCAAAGATGTATGAGGCAAAGGGAAAGAACAGTATCGATTTCCTGAAAGAGGACAGCGGGGACAAGGGAAATGTTGCCGAAACCATTTCCGCAAGCTCCGAGAAGCTTGGTATCAGTAAAGAAATCAATGAGAACAGGATCCGACAGGCGGAGGTCGATACTCTGAAGGAGAATATCGAAACTAAAGCTCCTGCAGGAAAAGAGGAGACTGCCGGGAAGGCCGATACAAAGAACACTGACAGCGCTGATCTCACTCAGTATTCAGCCCATGAACTGAAGGAAATGTTTGAGGACGGAAATATAACCACTGCGGCATACAAGTCGGAGATGGAGGATCGTCGCACAAACAGGGCAGGGGATACGGAAGAGCAGGAGAAGCCTGAAAATAATGAAGTGCCTGTGACCCGCAGAAGTGCTGAAGATCCACGGACCGGAAAGACAGAGAACGCAGATACGGGCAATGAAAATGTCAGAGCTGCAGAGGAGCGTCTCGAAAGCATCAGGGAAAAGAATGCGGATAAATTAAGAGCCGAGAGAAAGGCAGAGCGTGAAGAGCTTTTAAGCGAGGCTGCGGACAGGCGCAGAGCCATGACCGAGAATCAGCGCCTTGATACAGAGCAGGAGAATGCTCAGGCAGCAAGGGCAGCAGATAAGGAGCTTTACAACGTAGCCTATTCCTTCCGGGAGAGTCCTTATGATGTGACTTCCTCAATAAAGGAGATGGAAGAGGATGAAAGCGCTGTAGGCGTTAATAGGATAGAGATTCCGGAGACTGCAGTCAGGAATACGCCTGAAAGCTTTGGTGTCAGGGCCGCTGCTCCGGAGGTTACGGAGGAAGCAGAGGAACTTGAAAATGTTATGACTACCGTGAATACCGAAAATGCGGAGGGAGCAGTAAATACTCAGAATATTGAGGCCGCTGCAAGCACCGCCGCGCAGGCCGCTATTGACGAAAATGCGGTGAATAACCGGGTTACCGTTCAGGAGGTTGCATAAAGCAGATTATTGTTCCCGGTTCGGAGAACCCGGAGAGCTGTGAACTTTAGAACGCAGGATAAAGTATACCGCCCCTCATTGCACGGGGCGGTATTTTTTTTTCGTATTTTGTGGTACAATCCCTCTTATGAAAAAGAATGATCCAAACTTAAATCAGGTTCCGGAGGAGATAACCCTTGTCTCTGTTGAGAATCCCGGGACAAAGCCCTTATATCTTCAACTTCTTGACCTGAAGGGCTCTGTAAAGAAAGAAATTCCCTTTGATGACAAAAACAGCGTCGGGACGGTCTCAAATATGACCCTTTACGGCCTTGACACAAAGAAGAGCGGATACAGGCTTCGAAGCGGCGCTGAAACCTTTATGGATCCCTATTGCTGCCATGTTTGCGGAGATGAAAGGTGGGGATCATTCAAACCCTTCGGAAGATTTGATACGCCTCCGGCAACCGAAGTGGTTCCGGCTCCGACAGTCCGTGGATTTCAGGATATTATTCTTTATTATCTTCATGTCAGGGGATTTACGAAAAACAGGAATTCCGGGGTGGAAAATCACGGTACCTTTGAAGGCATAGTCGAAAAGATACCTTATTTCAAGAAGCTCAGGGTCAATACACTGGAGCTTATGCCTGCGTATGACTTTAATGAGATAATAGATGACAGGCGTCCTGAGAGCCAGGACGAGGCAATAAAGGAAGCACCCATAAGGAAAAGGTCAAAGGGCAGGCTCAATTACTGGGGCTACACCTCAGGAAATTACTTTGTTCCGAAGAACAGCTATTCCGCTTCGGGAGACGGGATCGCATCCTTTAAGAATATGGTATCTGCCCTTCATAAGGCGGATATGGAGGTTATAGCCGATTTTTATTTCGAGCCCTCCTTAACCTCCAGATATATAGTGGATGTCCTGCGGTACTGGGTGGTGGATTACGGTGTTGACGGCTTTGCGCTTTTCGGCTCGGATATCCCGGTTTCCGATATTCTGAGAGATCCGTATCTGAAGAAGAGCAAGTTTATTTTTGAGAATTATCCTGACAGCGCTTCCCTGAAGTTTGCCGGGGATGACAGGAAAAAGAGAATAGCTGTATTAAACAACGATTTTCTCTATGACAACAGGAGATTTCTGAAGAGTGACGCCGATATGCTTTCGAGATTTGCCAACCATCTTCTTTCGGGAGGAGAATGCGCTTCGGTAAACTATATGGCTTCCTTCAATACCCTGACTATGAATGACATGGTGAGCTTCGACAGGAAGCATAATGAAGAAAACGGCGAAAACAATACCGACGGCACGGATTTCAATTATTCCTGGAACTGCGGTGTGGAGGGAAAGAGCCGCAGAAAGGCAGTGGAGGCTTTGAGGAAAAGGCAGATAAAGAATGCCTTTATCTACCTACTTTTGTCACGGGGAACTCCGAGGATCTTTATGGGAGATGAATTCAGGAATTCCCAGAACGGAAACAATAACCCCTACTGTCTTGATAATTCCGTTACATGGTTAAACTGGGACGATCTTGAGAAAAACAGGGAGATCTTTGAATTTGTAAGGGAGCTTATGGAGCTGAGACTCAAAAACCCTGTTTTCAGACACAGTGCAGGAAAAAAGAAAGGCCGCTATCCCGAGACCTCCTTCCATGGTGAGATGGCCTGGCAGGCGGAATTTTATGACTATTTCAGGCACGTGGGAGTCATGTATTCGGATAAGGAGCTTTACTATCTCGCTTTTAATATGTACTGGCAGGAGCAGAGGCTGGCTCTGCCGAAGCTTGAAAAAAGCGCGAAGTGGAAGTGCATCATAAACACAAATGCAGAGAAAAAGGAACCTTTTACAGAATCGGGATTTATCAATGTTCCTCCCAGATCTGTGGTCATCCTGAGGGCAGAGTGAGTTGTCGGCATTTTCTCTGAAGATCATAGCCTGCATATCAATGGTCATAGACCACGCAGGTGCGTATCTTTTTCCGGAGGCGGAATGGATGAGGTATGTGGGGAGGCTTGCCTTTCCCATTTACTGCTTTCTTCTTACCGAGGGCTATCATCACACAAGGGATGTGAAAAAGTATCTCATACGCCTGCTTATCTTTGCTCTTATTTCGGAGATACCATATGATATGCTGAGTGAGGACTGCCTTTTCTACTGGGGATCCCAGAATGTGTTTTTCACGTTGTTTTCGGGTCTCCTTATGCTCTGCTTCATGGATTGGACAAACAGCATCGTCCTGAAGGCTTTGATCCTCGTATCGTTTATGTGGCTAGGTGAATACTGCCATTTCAGCTACAGATATCCGGGGATATATATGATATTTGCCTTTGATTATTTCAGGGATCTTCCATTTTTACGGGATCTGAATATCATCGCGGCGAATATCAGGCTTTTTACGGCAAGGTCACAGGTGGCGGGCAGTCTTGCCATTATACCGCTTTCTTTTTACAATGGGAAAAGAGGGCCGTCATGGAAGTACTTCTTCTATGTATTCTACCCCTGCCACCTTTTGATAATATTTCTGGTGAAGAAATATGCGGGGGGTTGAGGAGTAAGATCCTTCCTGTTGCTTCGCAACCCCTCGCCGGGGCGGCATCCCACATCTTCGATGTGGGATAAACCCTCGCCGGGGCGGCATCCCACATCTTCGATGTGGGATAAACCC
>CADCQV010000267.1 GCA_902803625.1 uncultured Lachnospiraceae bacterium | reverse complement strand
TCGCCGGGGCGGCATCTCACATCTTCGATGTGAGATAAGCGTCGCTGGCGCTCAGGATGACAAAATGCTTAACTTAACGTCATTGGATCGGCGGTCTTGGTATCTACATGGTAAAGACAATGGTGGATGAATTAAATTACGAATACAGCGATAACTGTAACCGGCTGACAATAAAGAAACAGCTTTGAATTCTATGGAAGCCCCTCCTGAATAAAAAACAAGACAACTCCCTGTCACACCGTATTGCGGACAGGGAGTCCCGGAGTCTGAATAGCTGCCGCAATTATACCATCGTCAGAAGATACGCCTTCACTTTCTCCAGCCGGCTTCTCTTCCATGCACCTTCTTCAGCAGTCCGGGAATAAGGCACCACAACCGAAAGATCCATATGGGCTTTCTCGAAATAGCCGTCCGGCTCTGTGCTGAAGAAATAAGAATTCCATACATCCTCTCCCGCATTCTCAAAGCGCTCCCTTTCAAGATAGATCATTTTTTTACGCTCTTCCTGAACAAAGGCAGCTGCTGCAAGTGGGGACAGCAACGCATATTCTTCCGCCCGGATATCTGTAAAGATGTCCGGAAGCTCTGCTTCAACTATGCTTTCCGGTCCCCTAAGGATCTTTGTCCCTACCGCTTCAAATGACATTTCGGATTCCGTGAAAATGAGCTTCAGAAGAACTCCTTCATCGGTATAGGGGTGAGCACGCTGATAATCCGTGTCAAAAATAAAATTACCAAGGGAATAGAAGATCATCTTTCCATTATCAAACGTCTCATAATTCTCCACCACATGAGGATGATGGGCCACCACCGCATCAGCCCCCATCTCAAGATACTTTAGATATCTGTCTCTTGTATAGGGATTCGGCATGGCTGCAAACTCCTCTCCTCCGTGGGCCACAACTATACACCATCTGCAGTGTTCTTTTATCTCCTTTATCCTCACTGCTATACGCTCCATATCATCCCATCGGAATACCCCGGGATCTGCAGCCGTTGCAGGGATACACTCTGCCATGTAGGCAACACCGAACATGCCTATTCCCCCGGCTTCCTCTAGAATAACCGGCCTTGAGGCCTCCTCTTCATTTATACCGGCTCCTATGGTATTTGCTCCCGACTCCGCCGCAAGACGCCCGGTGCTTAAAAGTCCGTCCATCCCCGCATCCATTATATGGTTGTTTGAAATATTCCAGATATCCGCATGGATATTCTTAAGCACAGAAACTGCGGCAGGATTTATGCTGTGGAAGAAAACGCCGTGACTTCCGTTATCCTCTGCATCTGTCAAAGCCCCTTCCACATTTGCAGCCACATGGTCCGCACTGTGAAAAAACTTCAGAAGTGACGCCGAAACAAGCTCCGGATCCTCCCACCGGTTCAGCATATATTTATCAAAGCCTATATCCCCTGTAAAAACTATTGATGTTTTTTCTTTACCCATGATCTGTTCCGTTTACTTTAGTCTTTTCAATGTCTCCAGCGTCAATTTATAGATCCGTCCCGTACTCCCGATATGGAGCCTTTCTCTCGGGGTATGTATATCCTTAAGATCAGGACCGATGGAAACTGCGTCAAGTCCCGGCATCTTTCCGGAAAGAATACCGCACTCAAGTCCCGCGTGTAATGCTTCCACCTTTGGTTCCTTACCGTTCAGCGCCTTATATGCCTCTATCATAGTGTCACGAAGCCTTGAATCGGCCTTATACTCCCACGCGGAATAGGACGCACCGGTTTCTGCCTCTGCACCAAGAGCCAATGCAAGAGACCGGATCCTCTCCACTGTCTCGTCCCTCTGGGAGTTAACACTTGACCTTGTTAAGAAACTGAAGCAGACCGCGTCAGCCTCTGTATATAGCTGGCCAAGGTTAGTAGAGGTCTGAACAAGTCCTTCCACATCCGCGCTCATTACCTGAACTCCGTTTGGAACTGTGAACATAAAGCATACTATTTGGTCGCTTAGCTCCTTATTGAAGGCTGTATGAGCCTCGGCCGGCTCTGTCCTTATGTACACTCCGGGATCTGTGACTCTGTATTCATTCTTCAGGTTTCTGTCAAGTTCCGCCACTGCTTCTTCCAGAGCCTTCACATCCGAAACGATTACCACAGCTGAAGCCTCTCTCGGGATAGCATTGTCCTTATTTCCACCGGAAGCCTCCACGAGCCGCAACTCTGTTTTTTGTGAAATCTCAAACAGAGCGCGCCCCAGAATGATGTCAGCGTTGGCACGCCCTTTATGTATCTCCTCTCCGGAATGTCCCCCTGAAAGTCCGCCTATTGTGATCTTCAGAGCTTTTCCTGCCGCTTTTTCTCTGGTGCCGCTGAACCTGGCCACTACTCTTGCGGCTCCGGCACAACTCACTGTAAAGATACCGTCAGCCTCAGAGTCAAGATTCAGCATATACTTTGCATGAAGATCCGAGGTGTCCAGTGCTCTCGCCCCCACCATCCCGGTCTCTTCCCCAACGGTGAATACGCACTCGAGATCAGGATGCTCTGCTTCACCGGATGCAAGGATGGCAAGCTCGATGGCAACAGCTATTCCGTCATCTCCTCCAAGAGTGGTTCCCTTTGCGCCGATCACATCTCCATCCACAAACAGATCCAGTCCTTCTGTCATCATGTCCTTTGTGCAGTCCGGATCCTGTTCGGCAACCATATCCATATGTCCCTGGAGCATGACGGCATCCGCATTTTCATATCCCGCCGTCCCGGGCTTAAAGATCACAACATTACCTGCTTCGTCCTGACGATACCGAAGCTTATGCTCCAAAGCGAACTTTACAAGATAATCACTGATAGCCTGAGTGTTTCCGGAGCCATGCGGGATTCCGCAGATCTCCTCAAAAAAACCAAATACTTCCTTTGGTTCCAAATCAGATAATACGCCCATAATTCCTTCCTTACGACAAAAGTGCTGTCAATAAACAGCCCTGCATCCGGTCATTTATGCCAGAGCATGCATGATATTAGCACAAAGTACAGCCAGGGGTGTACCTACCACATAACCCATAAGAGCCATCAGGATACCTACTGGAACTAAAGATCCTGAATAAGAGCCTGCAAGTACAGGTGCAGACGCTGTTCCGCCGATATTGGCAAGAGATGCAACCCCGGCGGTGAAAAGATCCAGCTTAAGCACACGGCAGATAATAAGCATGAGAACCGCATGAATTGCCAGAATGATAAATCCTGTAAGTATCCAGGCAGGTGCATCTCCAAGCTCAAGAAGACTTGCACGGCTTGCAAGAAGACCGATTACCGCATAGAGGAGCAGATTGGACACTTCTGATGAACCCGGAACCTTTCCAAGGGGAGTAACTGCAGCTACAAGTGAAACCACTGTTATGAAAAGAACTGTCCAGGTTGCCTTATCGGAGAAGGCGGTTAGATCATACAGTGCAGTACCTACATTTGATGCAACGGCACTTGCAAGAAAGGCTGAGCCTATGAGAAGAATGAGACTCTGGAAGGTTATCCTGCTGGTGTTTGACTTTGCCTCTTCCTCAAGCTTTGATGACACCTCATCAAGCTTTGAAGTGTCTGCCTTGGTCCACTTATTAAACCTTGGTGCCAGCTGAATTGCCCAGAGCAGAAACATTACCCACAATGAATAGTCGATGGAGTCAATGACCAGAGCATAGCCCATATCTGCTTCACTGATATTGAGAGCTGCCTGAACCGCAACCATGTTTCCAGATCCTCCGATCCATGATCCGCACAGCGCACCGAGACCCATCCATGCTTCACTTCCGATGGTTCCCTTCATAATGAGGAATGCAGCAATAAATCCTATGATGATGGTCACTGTTGCGGAAAAGAATCCGATAAGCATCTTTGGCCCAAGCTTCAGAACCTTTCTGATGTCACACCTTAAGAGCATGGCAAAGATCATCGCATAGGTCAGATTATTCTTCAATGCGCTGTATGCCGGTTTCGTTTCCTCCATGTCCCACACCTTCAAGGTGCAAAGAAGCATCGCGATCAGATAACAAAGAACAACGGCAGGCACGTACTTAAAGAATTTTTGAAGACCGCCTGTGGCATGCGTTGACAGCGTGACCAGAACAGCCGCCATAAACAACAGTACCGCAACATAAGTGAAACCATCAGTAATCATAATACATTTCCCTCCTTAAACTTAAATCAGTATTGTGCTTCCCGGACCTTTTCCTCCAAATAGAGAAGCTGTCAGCCTTAAACGGCAGATTATATTATAACACCATCGTATTTCAAAAGGGCGGGTATTTCCCCGCCCTCCGATAGTCAAAAACACCTGATTACTATTTCTTTTTCACCTTGATCACAGTCGAGTATTTCTGTCCGTTGACCATGGCCGTTATCTTCACAGAACCCTTTGTCTTGTTATTCGGATTTGTTACGATTAGTGTCCTGTTGTCCTTTGAAAGGCTTACCTGGAGTCCTGCAGAGGTAGCTTTGTTGGTTTCTCCGGGTTTTAATGCCTCTTTTGACTTGTCTATTAACCAGTCGGCTGACAGGAAGTCTGAAGCGGAGTCAAGCGGCTTCTTTCCCTCCATTTTTATAAGGTTCACGGACACGGACTTTGTTGTATCATTGAGATAGGTCTTTTTAAGCTTCTTATTAAAGCCTACATTGTCCACAGCGAGAACCAGAGTACACCGTCCGTCATTCAGAGTGATATTAAAGCAGTATGAAGCAGCTTTTTTATAGGGCTTAAGTTTGATCGTGCCCTTTTTCTTATTGAGCTTCAGGAGCTTCTTTACAGTCTTTGCAGGCTGCGCGGTGCCGTTGATGGACAGGGTAACAGCGCTCTTTATATCCAGATTCTTAAATGCATCTGACTGGAGCTTGCTCTTTGCATTAATGGTTACTTTCTGCTGTCCGGTGGCACTTTCAAGACCGTGAATAGAAAATACCTTACCATTCTTTTCAATCGGAAGTGTATCGCCAAGAGCCTGGGTTCTGAGTGTATCGGTATTGGCTTTTACTATTTCCTGCATCTTGATCTGGTCTGACGCCTCGTCAGTATAGAGATCAAGACCATTCACTCCGTCAGAAACCTTGATCCAGGCATACGCCTTGTCTGTTATTGTAACCCCATCGGGAACAACGTCCTTTGGATTAAATGAATAGCTGGCATAGCCATTCTTTCCTGCACCGAAATCATGGTCGCCCAGATCATCTCCGGCTCCCTTGTCATAATATCCATCCTCTACAAAATAGACATCCCCGTCGTCTCCCTGGGGCGCAAAGTAGATCATGGTGTAAAGATGACTGGTGGTAGGCTTGTCATCCGCATCATAAGCTGCGCAATTCCACTCAAAGGACATATTGCTGTCAGTCTGTCTGACGCCGAGCAGCTCTCCATCGATTATATTATCAGGAGTATCCTTTGACCAGAGTACATTGTTGGTCTCATCATTGTCTTTGGTATACTCTGTATCCTTATTATAGTTATCTTGCTGAACAATAATGAACCTGTCTGTGCCTTCAGGATATTCGGCGTCAAATGCAAATTCACAGAAATCCTGTATACGGGGATCATCTGCTTCAGCGCCGTTATAGCTTGCAACATTCACTGCAGTATTGACTCTGCTTCCGGAGAACTCAACTATGGATTCTTCATTATCCACAGGAGATGTGATGACATGACCATCCTTATCCACAGCTGCAAAAACAAACAGATTTTCGGGTTTAATATCCTTGTCATCACCGTTAAGATCCAGATAATCAATGGTTTCAAGATCTCCGTCATATGAGAACATCGGATCTACATCGCATCCCCTTGCAGTGTCGTCAGTTTTATCTTTCGCATCATAACTGAGTTCTCCCGATACCTCCACCATTCTGGACTCACCAAAACGGCACTCATCATCATAGTAGATATCCGGAACGTCATCGTCTTCGTCGTCAGCTGCGATCTTTGCAGAACCTTCCTGGTTTTCCTTCTTCTCTTTTTTCAGGAACTGGTTAAAGAGGTGATCCCAGATAACGCTGGTGGTGAAATAGAAGTTATCATCTCCCGAATAACCTGAACCCATGTAGGAGATAGTGGGGAAAACCTCATCGCCCTTATCTGCAACTGCAAAATGAACGAATTTGCCCTGGCTTAGGATGAAGGGGTGGAGCGTCGGATATACTACTGATCCGCTTCCGTTTAAGTTGATCAAATCCTTTGACTTTCCGTTGCAAACCGTGGCACCTTCTGCAAGACCGGTTTTATACTGCTGGCTTGTGATCCATTGATATTTATCCCGGTCAAAGGCGGATATGTGCTCGGACATATACTTTGTGGAATTAGTGACCGGACTACTGTCTACCTTATCCCTGGCATTACTTGTATAATCCAGAGGTACATCATTAACCCTGTAGTTATAGCTTCCGCCGTCATACTCATCTCCCACCTCATAACAGTGGGCAATTTCATGAGCCACGGTAGGAAGCATGTCACGATCAGTCAGGGTGATAATATTTGCAGGCTTTCCGTAGGTATAGCCCTGCCCGTTTCCGCTTTCGTCCTGACGGAACATTACAAAGGCCAGAATGATGTCATATTTATCTTTTCCGGTTTTTCTGTCCTTTACCTGAAGCTTGCTTGCTTCTTCCCAGAGCTCCTTCTGACCTTCATCCGTGCACATATCATATTTCGCATCTGATGCGTCCAGAACGTTTCCTTCCTCGATATTTATCTCCGCTGCGGGATAAACGTCCGAAAGGTATGTCTTAATGAGATCGGTGACCTTGCCCTTGCCATACCAGTTGGTCCAGTATTCGCCACAAGGAACCCCCTGTCCCACCTGGTCAGTAGGGCAGCCGCCGCCTCCGTTCGGGTAATTAACGTTGTTAGACTTTCCATAATAAGATGTAACAGGGACCGCAAGGATATTTAAAGGGTTGGTTTCATAGAAAGCAACGTCCGTCCTGTTTGCGATCTCATCACTTCCGTTTTTCAGATAGAAATTGTACTTGCCGGCTGCAGGACCGGTTTCAAAGGCAACAGTGGCCATCAGCCCGGCATTATTGGAATCTTTATCATAAGACTGCTCAATTGAGAAATTTTCTCCCTTCCAGGAGAGTTCCGCATTATCACTGCCTGCTGCGGTATAGTAGAGCTGCCAGTTTTCTACTTCTTTCTTAGCATCTTCCTCTTTCTTAGCCTGAAGATTTACCATAATATAGGTCTTTTTGCTGGCTACAAAATTGTTCTGGAGCTCAGGTTCGACATCGTTCTCCTGATCCTTTTTTTCATGGTAGGAAAACCCCTGGTTGATCTCAATTTTATACGACTTGTTTGACTGAGATTCCTGTGATTCCTGTGATTCCTGAGGTTCCTGACCCTCCGCTTTCAGGTTCCGGCTTCCGCTTACTGTTTCCGCGACTATGGGATCATCTGTTTCAATGATCTCCGCAGTTTCTTTTGCTGCGCTTACTTCACCGGCATACATAGTGACCGTATTTCCGGTAAAGAGCATAGCAGTAGCTGCAAACACAGCAACAGACTGCTTCAGCTTCTTTAATCCTTTCATAAAATCCAACCTCCTTAATAAAGAAAATTTTACATTTCAAAGTATTATAGTATATAAAATAAAACCATGCAATCACCGGCTACCTCTCCCGGAGCAGCAAGACAGCCTATTCTGAACATTTACTTCCGCTCTTAGTAATAATGCTCTATATGATCTGTAAGTCTGTCTTCCTTATAAGAAAGCCTCATTGAAAAGAATGAACCGTCATCCAGCATATTCTTAAGAAAAATCCTGTCTCCCTCCCATAGATTGAGCTTCATTATTTCCTCTTTATCTATCCATCTGAGTTCACCTTCATCGCACTCTTTCAAATTCCCCGAGTATTCATCGGATGTAAAGACAAAAATATATTCATCCTCCCATCCCTCTGAAGAAAAGGTCAGGATACCCCTCATCCTGTACGCTGTGATAGTCAGGCCTGTTTCTTCTAAAACTTCACGACATACACATTCCTCCGGGCTTTCTCCCGGCTCGATTCTGCCTCCTACACCTATCCATTTCCCCTTATTGACATCTTTCTGCTTCTTATTTCGAAGAAGCATCAGATATTTACCATTGTCTTCAATATAACAAAGTGTGGATACTATCATTTTTGCCTGCTCTCCGTAATCAATTCCTGTCCCTTTCTCTCTCCAGACTGATAAACCTGCATCTGTTCAGGCAGGCAATGAGTTCCTGCTTTCTCACATATGTCAGACCTTCCGGAACATATGATGAATCCTTAAACAGAATGTCCGAACCTTCCCTTTGTGGATTTATATGCGGGATACCCTTTACGGTCTATCCCGTCCAACAATACTTTCAGATCAGAATCTTTTTTCATAACCTCCGATCCTATTCCGCATAAACTATGACTGCAATGAGCTCTACAGTTTCGTCAGATTTATTCTCTATTCCGTGCCCTGTTCCGGCAGGGCAAATGGTAACGTCACCCTCAGAAACCGTCACTTTCTCACCGTTATCATTGTATTCTGCTTCACCCTTTAAGATATAGAACAGCTCACTGTCCTTCTCATGCACATGAAAGCCTATGCTGCATCCGCTCTTCAATATTACTCTTGAGAACATACGGCCTTTATTGCAGAGTTCCTCCGGCCCTTCTATAAAATTGGTGATTTCAACGGTGCCGTTACCGTCCCTCATCTTCTCCCTGAATTCTTTTTTACATTCGTCCGCTTTTCTTATCAAGGTTATTCCTCCGTTTCTTTATTAATTTTTATTTTACACTCACAATCTGCCCTGTTAAAGGATCAATAGTCAGACCATATGACTGAAGAGCAGAAAGATATGCCGTCTGATACGCATCCGTATCCGTCGGAGCAGTACCGGACGGATTAACAGGATTCACCGTAACCGTAGCCATTCCGGTATTTCCGTAGCTTGTAGTGATCTGCATATATTCTGTTCCGTTAATATCAATATTGCCTGATCCTATGATCCCGTTTGAATAAACTGAATCGTAAGCCATGCCCGCTCCGGGAGAATAAACAATATCGGTTCTGCTATAATTACCGCCACTTTGCGGATTTGTCTGTGTAATTATATTTGAGCTTCCGTATGGCATAGTAACAGTATCTGCATAGCAAATAGCGGAACACATCATACCCGCGATGATAAAAACAACAGCAAATAATCCTTTCTTCATAAGCTTTCCTCCTTGCCAAAAACTGTTTTCAAAAGCTTTAACAGACAGCAGCATATTTTTTTCTTTTGTTGACACAGTACCAATATTGAAAAAATGACGTATAAACCATATAGTTCATACGTCATCTTCCGCTTTGATCTTTTTGATGATACCTTTTGGCACCACAATCATCATATATTTCCTTAACCGGAAGCCTTACATAAGCTCACGTACTGCTTTCTGGAGTCTTGCAACCTGCTTTTTCAGCTCGCTGTTCTCGGTTTTTAATACTGCATTTTCTATCTGAAGCCTGGATGCAGGGACATCCTTCTTGACATTGACTTCCAAAGACTTCAGGTTCTTTGAATCGGTCTTGATATTAACACTCTTCTTTGCTGCTGTCCTGGCTGCTGTTCTGGTTCCTGTCTTTGCAGCACCTTTTGCTGCAGCCTTTGACCTGGTTTCAGTCTTCTTAGCAGCAGTCTTTGAATTTGTGCTCTTTGTACTCTTGCTGCTCTTCTGTCCTTTCCCGGATGTCTCAGCCTTTTTCTTCTCAGCCTTCGCAGCCTTTGTTGCAGAGGGATCAGCTTTCTTCCTCCACATAGAAACCTGCTGCCAGGAAACACCTGCCTCTTCTGCAGCTTTCTTTACATTGCCAAGTTCCTTTACACGCTTAAGAACAGCTTCCTTCTGTTCTGCAGTGTAGTCCACCTTTTTCGCATCTTCCATCAGAATATTATCTCCTTATGTGAAAAAATTATTGAAAGTAACTTTATAGTAAATAATATCACAAAGGCCAGGTTTGTGCCAAATAAAACCTGTTTTATGAGTTCATCATAAACACTGTTTTCTGCAGGTATTCTCCCGAAGCTCATCATCTGAATAATCACAACCTTCAGGGAATCCCCAGAAAAGTCTGAAAGATCAAAGTTCCGAACAATGTCAAAAAGAATGCAAGTGCAGCAGCTATTTTACACCTGCTCTCATTTTCTCAGCCGCTTCCTCCCGCTCTTTGCATAGATCAGCCCAGGTGGGACCGGTATGAAGCATTTCATTAAGCTCCTTCAGTGCCCCCGGAATATCAATATGCTGTGGACATACAGAGGCACAAGCCCCGCATCCTATACATTTATCCGGCCATTTTTCAGCAGGGGTTCCATCCATCTGCATCTTTACGGTAAGTGCCGAAGCATATTTGAGATCATTGTATCCTGCCAGTAACATCGGAATATCAAGTTTCATTGGACAGCCGTCACAACAGTATCTGCAGGCAGTACACGGAACACCTGTCTTCATGCTTTCGGCAATCTCAAGCATCATATCCCATTCTTCAACGGAAAGACCAACTCCCTCACTGAAGGTCTTTACATTGTCCTTCATCTGGTCAAAACTTGACATACCGCTAAGCACCGTTGCAACCTCCGGTATATTCATAAGCCATCTGAAAGACCACGCCGCTATTGATTCATCCGGCCGTAAGGCTTTAAGTCTCCTATTGTTTTCTGTTCCAAGATCAGCAAGCTTTCCTCCCCTGAGCGGTTCCATTACCATAACAGGAATTCCCCTGCTCCCGAGAAGCTCAACCTTATCTTTTGCATCCTGAAGAGTCCAGTCCATGTAGTTGAGCTGGATCTGACAGAATTCGATCCTGTCTCCAAGGTAATCAAGTATTCCTTCAAGATTCTCTGCCCTGGCATGGGTAGAGAAGCCGAGATGCTTTATCTTTCCAAGTTCCTTTTGTTTAACAAAATAATCAATTATCCCGTAGTCTTTATTCTGATATGTGGCAAGGCTGTTCTCATAGATATTGTGAAGCAGATAAAAATCAAAATAGTCCACACCACACTTCTTTAACTGTTCCCCGAAAATCCCTTCACAGTCATATTTTTTCATAAACTGGTGTCCGGGAAATTTTGTCACCAGCTTAAAACTGTCCCTCGGATACTTTGCAAGAGCCTTTCCAATCGCTATTTCCGAGTTGCCGTTATGATACGGATAAGCTGTGTCAAAATAATTAACCCCATGCTCCATGGCATAATCAGTCATTTTATTAACCTGATCCTGATCAATGCTTCCATCTTCATTTAGCGGCAGTCTCATAGTTCCAAATCCCAGCTTTGATATCTTTTCTCCACAACTTTCAGTGTATTTCATCATTTTACCTTCCTTCAGCTTAAACTGCAGGTCTCATATTCTTTTTCAGCTTTGCGCATCTCGGAAGCCGTAAATGCGCAGGAAGCATTTATCAGTTCAAACCTACTCATCTCTTTCCCTCCGTCATTGAAAAAACATTTCTATGGTCAATTATGATCCTATTGGATAACCTATTGTTTACCGGGATCTCTTGCTTCCGGCTGCATGTCAAGCTCTGGAAATCCATTCTGTCTTAACGCCTCAAATAATACTATCGCCACAGAGTTTGCAAGGTTAAGTGAACGTATACCATGTCCCATCGGGATCCTTATGCAGTCATCCCTGTTTGCAGTAAGTATATCTTCAGGGATCCCGCCGCCTTCCCTTCCAAACATTATGTAATCATCGGGGGAATAATGGACATCAGTATAGCTCTTTTCACCTTTTGTAGTGGCCAGCCAGACCTTTGCTCCCGGATGCTTCTCTCTGAAGTCGTTATAGTTCATATATCTGCATAGGGTTAACTGATCCCAATAGTCCATTCCCGCTCTTTTTAGCATTTTATCACTAAGGATAAATCCAAGGGGCTCGATAAGATGAAGGGAGGATCCGGTTGCAACACAAGTCCTCCCAATATTCCCGGTATTTGACGGGATTTCAGGTTGATGCAGGACAATGTTCATAAGCTCTCCACCGGATCAACAGTTTTTTCTTTTCGATCCATCTTTTTCCTCCATAATGTAATCCTTAGTTGACATTCTTTCGGGCCTTCTTCAGAATTTCATTTACATCAGGTTTCATTCTCATTTCTACTTTTCTTTTTCCCGGGCAAGCCTTAATGTATCTATGCTTCTGTATCCTCAGCCCGTTTGTCTTCTTGATTTGTCATAATCCCTCTTTAGTCCAGAATAGTCGGAATATCAAACTTCTTTCCTGTCCTGTCTTCATATAAATCCCTGTAGGATTTGCCCTGATCTTTCGGATCAAAGTCAACGTTCTTCACGGATTCCATCCATTTACTGTCCTCCGGAAGAAACGAATAAGCTATGTTGTGCTGAACCCACTCATAAGCCATGTCATCGCAGGTTCTGTAGGAAACCATATCCTTGCCGTGTATAGGATGCTCATTTATAAGAGCCTGACAGATAATTGCCATATCCATCGCATTGGTTATCTTGTAAGACTCCCTTATTTCCCAGTTATCCGGGCTATATTGTGCAGAGAACGGTGTTCCATCATAAATGAAAGCATAGTCTGTTCCGGCCCCCGTTAGATCCGTGAGAGCTACATCGTCGACCCCTGTCAGTATCCCCGGTTCCGCACTTCCGTCCTGTTCCGCCAGTCCTTCCTTTATCTGATTCTTTACCTCCCGCTTTGCCTTGTCAGCATATTCTTTGACCACATCTCCTGTCCAGTCAATGATACCGCCAAATTCATACACGTTCTCATATCCTATGTCAGACAGTTTCTGGGCTGCTTCCTTACTCCTGCGTCCGCTCCTGCAGTAAATGAAAAGAATCTGTGCAAGGTCCGGCAGCTCCTCCGGCTTGGTATCCGTGATCTCTTCATTAGGAATACATATTGCTCCCGGAATATGTCCCTCCTCGTACTCTTCCCTGGTACGGACATCCACAATGACATATCCACTGTATTCATCCATCATCTCCTTTGCCTTTTCCTGGGTAATCTGGAGATAGTGGTTCAGTTTCTTTCCTTTTTCTGTGATTTTTCCGTAATCTACGCTTTCACATCCTATAAGCATCAGAAAAATGATGGTCGCTATAATGTATATCGTGCTTTTCTTTCTCATCTTTCAGAATTTTCCTTATCATCGATGCCCTTTACCGGATCGATCGAAACCTTAATCCCTGCCCAGTACAGATCCCCCTTGTTAAAACGGTTTTTATAACCGGAACACCATTATAAGTTTTCAGTTAAATGATTTCTTTGATTCTTCTACTGCTTCCTCGTAGAATGCCCCATAGAACGGAGATGTCATCCTTAAATATAACACTATGCTATATCTTCTGCTTTTTCAAGTATCAAAAAATGAGAGCAACAAATCAACATATTGGTTTATGAAGCTATCACCGTAGATCAAGACTTTTTGAAATATAGTATTTATATCCCAGTTCCCTGCAACGGTTCTGAATCTTCTTTTTTAATCGTCCTTTTTTCGTATATTCCAGAAGAAAGACCTCTTTACCCTGTTTCTTTACTGCTTCAGTATAGGCGAGATAGTAATCACGTTCTTCTTCACTGCTTTCCTTGAACTTATTCCTGTCATAATCCTTAATGGCAGTAAAAACGGTCTCCTGGTTTACTCCGTCAAGTATCATCTCCGCAGCTCCGCCTTTTTCCAGATATTCCATGACAAAGGTATCCCCGCCATTTACTATCACATCGCCCTTTTCCTTCAAACCTCTTAATATGGTTTCTACTCCGTTATAGATGGGATCCCTATGATACTGATAATACACGTCGATATTGTCCACGAAATAGCCATCTACACCGGTATCCTTGATTTTCCCGGAAAGATCCTTCAGGATGAAATCCTGCCACTTTGAACTTGAAACATCTACCCATCTTTCATCAGGCCAGTTATCGTATTTTCCAAGTGTAATATCCAGATAATCATTGTAATAATCCCTGTAATTCTCAACAGATCCGACATTAATGTAACTGTAAACCCTGTGTCCCCGCTCTTTAAGGGTCTGAATATCATCCTTGTCAAAACCGTTCTGTACATCCAGAACGATTGTCTCATATTTCCTGAACTTTCTCATTGCTTTTTTCCCGGCATTCACGCCGAGAAAAACCCCATATTCATATTTGACAGGATCCTTCCCAACGCCGGGATTTGCGGATACGTAGATTCCCCCAAAAACAAGAGACAGTAATAATATGATTACTGCTGCCATAGAATGTATTCTTTTCAATCTCTTCGGGTGTCCTCGGAAGGAATTTCGTTGCAACATCCACGTCCTCACGCTTTGCAAAATCTCTAAGTGCACGGCCCACATACTGCTCGCTGGTTCCGCTCTGATAGGCGATTGCAGTGTCATAGAAATTAACTCCAAGATCAAGGCCTCTTTTAATGATTTCTCTGGAATGCTCCTCATCTATCGTCCAGCTGTGCTGACCTTTAGATTCATCGCCAAATCCCATACAGCCCATGCAGATACGGGATACATCCAGATCTGAATTACCGAGTTTTCCATTGCCTGCCGGACGCCTTCTCCTACGGCGTCTTCATTTCCATACATATATGCTGTGTCTATCAACCTGCCTCCGTTTTGCAGCAATGCCTTCACGGAATCCGGTACTTAAACCGATAGTAACATCACCGTTTCCGAAGGTATCTTCAAGTTCCTGCCCGTTGAGTGCGTTTTGCGGCCTCTGCCGGACAAAAATGCGGCAACGAGTGGACGCGGTGCGGATTCACACCGGACATCGAGCGGCGATCACC
>CADCQV010000266.1 GCA_902803625.1 uncultured Lachnospiraceae bacterium | reverse complement strand
ATAAGACAGGCGTTATGTCCTCCAAAGCCCAGACTGTTACTCAAAACATAGTTTAATTCGGCGTTTATGCCCTTTCCGGGTACATAATCCAGATCGCACTCGGGATCGGGGATTTTGTATCCTACCGTAGGCGGAATAAACTGATGATTTAGTGCCTGAATGCAAAATACCGCTTCAACTCCTCCGGCTCCTCCCAGGAGATGCCCCGTCATGGACTTTGTGCTGGACACCTTAAGCTTTTTTGCGTGATCACCGAAAACCTTCTTTATCGCCTTGGTTTCTCCCGCATCATTAAGGTGGGTGGAGGTTCCGTGAGCATTGATATAGTCGATATCATCAGTCTTTATCCCGGCATCACCTAGTGCAAGCTCCATGCACCGCCTTCCGCCTTCTCCCTCCGGATCGGGAGCCGTAACGTGATAAGCATCACAGTTTGCGCCGTAACCTACGATCTCCGCAAGTATCTTCGCCCCGCGTGATCTGGCATGCTCTTCCTCCTCAATAACCAGTATTCCGGCACCCTCTCCCATTACGAAGCCGCTGCGTTCGGCATCAAAGGGAATGCTGGCACGATCCGGATCCTCAGCCTTAGAGAGAGCCCTCATGCTGGCAAAGCCCCCCACCGCAATGGTTGAGACAGCGCCCTCGGTACCGCCGCATATCATCACATCCTCGTATCCGTCCCTTATCCTGTGAAATGCATCTCCGATTGCATTACTTCCTCCCGCGCAGGCTGTCACCGGGCATGAGCACATACCTTTAAACCCGTATCTGATGGCGACGCTTGCAGCTGCCATATTTGCGATCGTCATGGGGATATAGTGGGGATTAATGCGTTCAAAGCCCTTCTCCATCCCCCTGTCATGCTCCTTCTCCGTCAATCCTATGCCGCCTATGCCGCTTGAAATGATGACTCCGGCTCTTTCATCGGGATTTTCCTTGGAGATACTGAGTCCACTCATTAAATAAGCTTCCTCTGCCGCATAGAGCGCATATTGGGTAAAGAGGTCACAGGTCCGTTCTTCCTTCTTTCCGAATTTCGCGGCAAAATCCAGATTTTTTACCTCTCCGGCAAGCTTTACGGAAAGATCCGATACATCGAAACGGCTTATCTTTCCTATACCGTGCCGTCCCTCTTCAATCGCTTTCCAGCTTTCCTCCGCATTGTTTCCTATGGGGTTTACGGTTCCTATTCCGGTTACGACTACCTTTCTCCTGTTCATCTTACGCTCCCATTCCTCCGTCTACACCTATAACCTGCCCTGTGATATATGCAGCCTCCTCTGATGCCAGAAATGCTGCCAGAGCTCCGACCTCCTCAGGTTTTCCGGCCCTTTTTAAGGGTATTGACTTCACCGTTGCTTCTATGGCTTTTTCGGTCATCTTCTTTGTCATGTCCGTGTCAATATAACCCGGCGCAATGGCATTAACCGTGATCTTCCGGCTGGCCAGCTCCTTTGCAAGGCTTTTCGTAAGCCCTATCACCGCTGCCTTGCTGGCGGAATAGTTGGTCTGTCCCGCATTGCCTCTTATGCCGACTATGCTTGCCATATTTATTATCCTGCCGTAACGCCGCTTCATCATAAATTTCGCAGCTTCCCTGCAGCAGTAAAAGGTACCTTTGAGATTCAGGTTCATTACCGCCTCAAAATCCTCGGTCTTCATGTTTAGTATCAGGCCGTCTCTTGTTATTCCGGCGTTATTTACGAGGATATCCAGATGACCAAGCTTTTCCTCTGCAGTCCGGATGAGCTTGATCGCACTCACCTCATCGGAAACGTCTGTCTGCTCTATGAAAACCGGAAGATCCATATCGGTTGTCGCACAGAGCATTGCAGCCTCCTCGGCGGCGTCAATATTTCCGGAATAATTTATCATCACCGGATGCCCCGCCTTTGCAAGTGCTATGGCAACAGCTCTCCCGATTCCCCGGCTTCCGCCTGTTACAAGCGCGCATCTTCTTTCGGTCTGTTCTGATCTTTCTTCTGTCATATCAAGTCTTGTCCTTTTTCTTAAAAATGACTGTCTGCCTTTTCAAATAATACGGGGCACTGCCGCGTTTGAAGCGCCGCACCCTGTCATCCTGAGCACCGCGCCCTTCTGTCATCCTGAGCGTCAGCGAAGGATCTTAAAAATCCGCACAGATCTCTTCAAATATTTCCCTCAGGGAACGTATTTCTGAAATCTGGCCGCAGGTCTGTCCCGCCATAAGGCTTCCGTTGTCTGTATCACCGTCAAATACCGCTTTCCTCAGGCTTCCGAGAGTGAATTTCTCCAGTTCGTCCCTGCCGGCTCCGTTCCTTTCCTCCTTGATATAGGCCCGGGCCATCTTGTTCTTCAGGATCCTGACAGGAGCATTGACACTTCTTCCCGTGACTATGGTGTCGCTCCCCTTTGCCTTTATTATCGCCTGCTTGTAATTATCATGTATGGGGCACTCCGTGCTTCCCAGAAGACAGGTTCCTACCTGCACACCGACAGCACCCAGAGCCATCACGGCATTAAACTGTCTTCTGTCAGCTATTCCGCCGGCTGCTATAACGGGAACCTTCACAGTATCGCATACCTGCGGCACAAGAGTCATGGTTGTCATCTCTCCTACATGCCCTCCGCTTTCCGTTCCCTCTGCTATGACCGCATCCGCTCCGCAGTCCTCGAGATGCTTCGCCAGTATGGGCGCTGCCACAACCGGGATCACGGTGATACCCGCAGCCTTCCAGGCATCCATATACTTACCCGGATTTCCGGCCCCGGTGGTCACAACCTTTATTCCCTCGTCGATAACGGTCTGTGCGAGATTATCAACATCCGGATTCATAAGCATTATATTAACCCCGAAGGGCTTGTCCGTTTTTTCCCTGCACTTTTTTATCTCTTCCCGGAGCCCCGCCGCATCCATGCCGCCTACCCCGATAAGCCCGAAGGCACCGGCATTTGAGCAGTCAGCCGCAAAGCTTCCTGTTGCGATATTTGCCATACCTCCCTGTATCACAGGGAATTCCGTTCCGAGTATTTCATTTAGATATTTCATATTCATCTCCCTCATACCCCGCGGTATTTCAGCATGGCTCCCGCCATTGTGAGGCCTCCGCCGAAGCCCACGAGCAGCAGCGTTTCGTCTTTCTTTATCATTCCCTTTTCCCACATCTCGTTCATTGCAATGGGAACCGATGCTGCACTGGTATTTCCGAAATGATCCATATTTTTGTAGAATTTCTCTTCGGGTGCCTTGTATTTCTTCACCACATGATCGATGATCCTGGCATTTGCCTGATGGCAGATACAGTGATCCACATCCTCCATAGTCTTTCCGCTTTTTTCAAAGATCGCATTCATAACCTTCGGTATGGCGGAAACCGCAAACTTAAAGACCTCTCTGCCTTCCATGTGGACCGTTGACTTTTTGGAGCCTACCCCCTCGATAAATATCTCCAGGCCACCCTTTGCCCCCAGATAGTCCTCGAATAACAGATCCTTATCTGCCCTCACAACAGCTGCTCCGGCTCCGTCGCCGAACAGTACACAGGTGGAGCGGTCTGTCATATCAATGACCTT
>CADCQV010000265.1 GCA_902803625.1 uncultured Lachnospiraceae bacterium | reverse complement strand
TCGGGTAATGTCTGGAATGAGAATAAGCTCGTTTCAGAAAGAAGCTGGGGAACCCAAAGGAGCTTTTCCGTGACCGAAGGGAGCTATTGTATTTTTGCTAAGGATGCAGTGGGAAATGTAGCCGGAAGGGAATTTGATGCAGGCCATATCGATACCGCAGCACCAACCATAAAGAGCGGCCCCACATTGACTAATGAAGGAGCCGTGAACGGATATGCGAAAAGTGTTCTGATAAGTGTTACGGGAGTGGACACGGGGGATGGTCTGTCCGAATATCCCTACTCCTTTAACGGGGGAAAGACCTGGCAGAAGGAAAATACCTACAGAACAGATGTAAACGGCAGCTTTACCATACTGATAAGGGACAGGAACGGAAATACCAGCAGCGGAAAGACAGTGAAGGTAAGTAATATCGACAGCACCGCACCGCAGATCGGGAAAATAACCGCAAAGGCAAACGGGGCAAAATGGGATGTCGTGCTGGAAAGCTGCACTGACGACAGGACCGAAGAAAAGAATATCAGATATCTTTGGCTGACGGCAAAGAACGCAAAAGCATACCGTTCGGGTAATGCCTGGAATGAAAAAAAGCTCGTTTCAGAAGGAAGCTGGGGAACGAAAAGGAGTTTTTCCGTGACTGAGGGAAGCTACTGCATTTTTGCAAAGGATGCGGTGGGAAATGTGGCCGAAAGGGATTTTGATGCAGGACATATCGATACCGTAGCACCAACCATAAAGAGCGGCCCCACATTGACTGATGAGGGAGTGGTGAACGGATATGCGAAAAGCGTTCTGATCAGCGTAACGGGAGAAGACGCGGGGGACGGACTGTCCGAGTATCCCTACTCCTTCAATAACGGAAAGACCTGGCAGAAGGAAAACACTTACAGAACGGATAAAAACGGCAGCTTTACCATACTGATAAGGGACAAGAACGGAAACATAAGCAGCGGAAAGACAGTGAAGGTAGGTAATATCGACAGCACCGCACCGAGAATAGGAAGAATAAATGCAAAGATAAACGGGGCAGAGTGGAATATCGAGGTAGAAAGCTGCAGCGACGATAAAACCGAAGAGGAAAGCATACAATATCTCTGTATGACAAAGGAGCGTTCCGATGGCTTCAGGTCGGGAGGCGCCTGGGATACAGCCGGCCTCTTAAAGGAGGAGGGCTGGAGCAGTAATAAGAATTTTACGGTCACCGAGGGGAGTTATTGTATTTTCTCAAAGGATAGTGTCGGAAATATTTCGGAAAAGGATTTTGACGGCGGACATATAGATGCAGAGCCACCCTACTTTGAAAGCGAGCCGGAGCTCATTAAGGAATCAGAGGTAAACAGCCATTCCAAGCGCTGCGGGATCGTGGTGGAAGGTGCAGATACTGACGGTCTGGCGGAATATCCGTATTCATTTAATAACGGAAGAACCTGGCAGAAGGAGAACAGCTGTCTGATTGAGGAAAACGGTGAAGTAAATATCATATTGAAGGATGGAATGGGAAATCTGAGCGAGACCAAAACCCTGGGTATAGACTTTATCGACAGCACTCCTCCGAGGATAGGCAGGATAAACGCGGAAATCATCGAAGGACAGTGGGATATAGAGATAGAGAGCTGTGAGGATGACATTACAGCTGAGGACGGAATGAGATTTGCTTGTCTTCCAAAGGAAGAGGCAGAAGCCAGCCGTCTGGGAGGATCCTGGGATGAGAACCGGCTTTTAAGCGAAGCAGCCTGGGGTGCAGAAAGGGAATTCAATCTCGGAGAAGGAAGCTACTGTATCTTTGCGGCTGATGAAGTGGGGAATATTTCCGAGAAGGATTTTGACGGAGGACATATTGATAATGATCCGCCCTATTTCGTAAACGAGCCTTCGGTCACAAATGAAAGGGAGGCAAACGGATATGCAAAAACCGTCCGTATCGCTGTTGATGCAGGTGACGGGGACGGCCTTACAGAATATCCGTATTCATTTAATAATGGAAGAACCTGGCAGCAGGAAAACGAGATGAAGCTGGAGGAGAACACTGAGGTCACGATACTCCTGAAGGATATGATGGGCAATCTGAGCGAGGCGAAGACACTGGAGATAAATAATATTGACAGTACAGCCCCAAGAATGGGTGTGATAAATGCGGAAATAAACGGAGGTCAATGGGACATAGGTATAGACAGCTGCTATGACGATACCACCCCGGAAGAAAGGATAAGGTATACCTGCATAAAAAAGGAGGATGCAGAGGATTACCGTTCCGGAGGGTCCTGGGATGAGGACAGACTGCTGACCGAGGCCGCATGGGCCACAGACAGAAGCTTCAGGATAAATGAAGGCAGCTACTGTCTTTTTGCAAGAGACGAGGTGGGAAATGTAGCGGAAAAGGATTTTGATGCAGCCCATATTGATATGGATCCTCCGTACTTTGCAGACGATCCCGTCCTCTCAAATGAGGGTGAAACAGGCGGGTTTGCAAGAGCGGTGGTTGTCAGCGTCGAGGGAAGAGATGATGACGCTCTGTCCGACTATCCCTATTCCTTTAATAATGGAAAAACCTGGCAGCAGGGAGGGGAAATGCGCTTTGTGGAAAACGGCGAGGTAAATATCCTTGTCAGGGATCAAATGGGGAACGTAAGTGATACCAGGACGGTAAATATAGACAACATCGATAACGAGGCTCCGGGTCTTTCGGTATCGGGACAGGACAGAACCTTAGACGACGGAAGCGTTGAGATAAAGGTATCGGCGGCAGACAATATGTCAGGTGTGAGCGAGATAGCATATCAGAATGATGAAATAGGAGTGCCGGTCATCCTTTCTGGAGTCGGCAGCTTCGTAAGCGGCAGCCTGAATACCTCCGTAACCCTTACAAATAACGGAAGCTACACCTTTATGGCAAAGGATCTGATGGGAAATACCTCATACGAAAAGATCAATGTGGTAAAGGCAGTAAAGACGGAGTATAAGGACAGGGAGTCAAATAAGAATAAGGATAATGACAGGACGAAGGATAAAAGCAAAGATAATAACAAAGACAGTAACAGAGATAATAACAGAGACGGCAATAAATCCGTGGAAACAAAGGTTATAAGCTTCGGAGACGGCAGCAGTGACCAAAGTGAAAGCAGCCGCGACATAAATAATGCTGACAGCGACAAAAAGATCATACTTAGGGATGATGAAAGCAATACGGATGAGGACAGCGGCAGCGATGGAAATTTTAGCTACAAAAAAAGTGACTATGGAGTGAGCAGGAACGGTGAAAGCTACAGGAAGAGTGTGAGCACAAACTCCGGGGGCTTAAAGATCACTGCAGGAGAAGCGGATGAGACCGGATATGATGATGACAATGGGTACGATACCGATACCGATACCGAAAGCACGGAGATAAGGGAGGTTACGCTTGATGAGTATCTTTCTTCGGCACCCGGAGACACGGCGGTTGAAAAGGAGATCATTCCGGAGCTCATTGATGAAGAGGAGGATGGCAGCAGGGAAAAGAGCCAGAGATCGGGAAAGATCGCAATGATCATTCTGATACTCCTGCTCCTTACCGCTCTGACGGTTATCCTCCTGATAAGGAAGGGGATATTATCCCTTCCGGAGGATGAGGAAGCAGAGAAGGAAAAAGAGGATGAGGAAACCGGAACACTGGGTTTCTTTGACAGGATCAAAAGGATGTTTGCCAAAAATGATTTGACGTAAAGTGTCCGCTATGTGAAAATATCCTTTATGGACAGCATAAAGGATGATATCAGGAATGAAAGCTTCAGGAGGATCTACCTTATTTACGGAAGTGAGTCCTATCTCGCAAATGTGAATAAGAAGAAACTTGCTGATGCAGTAGTGCCGCCGGGCGATACAATGAACAGGTCGGTTTTTTACGGAAAGGATACCAGAATAAAGGATATCATTGGTCTTTCCGAGACCCTTCCGTTTCTGTCGCCCAGGCGGCTTATTCTTATTGAGGACTCCGGTTTTTTTAAGAAGGCCCCGTCAGACGCCGATGATTTCCTGGAGTATATGGGGCATATCCCGGAGGAAACGGTGATCGTTTTCTCGGAGACCGATGTGGATAAAAGGGGTAAGCTTTTCAAGGCAGTGGGAAAGCACGGGATGGCTGTACTGTGTGAGGAGCAGAAGGAGGATGTCCTGATAAGGTGGATTGGGACATATTTAGGCGGCAGCGGGAAGAAGATAAGAAAAAGCACGGCTGCTCTTTTGCTTGAAAGAACGGGTACGGATATGTATACCCTGAAAAACGAGATGGACAAGCTTATTTCCTTCAGCGGGGACAGGGAGGAAATTACGGAGGATGATATTGACAAGGCCTGTGTTCTGAATATCCGCTCCTCGGTTTTTGCCATGATAGACGACATCACGGCTCTCAGACAGAAAAAGGCCCTTGAAAGATATTATGAGCTGGTGCTGCTGCATGAGGCTCCGATGAAAATCCTGGTTCTGCTTACAAGACAGTTCAATTTACTGCTGCTTGCAAAGGAAATGTCCGCAGAAAAAATGAATTATAAGGAAATGGCGTCTATAATGAAGATACCGGAGTTTTCCGTGAGAAAGTATGTTTCTGCAGCGGGACGGCTTTCAAAGCAGAGGATCCTCAGCGCGGTTAAGGACTGCGTACAGACGGATAATGATATAAAAAAGGGTCTGATAAGTGACCGTATCGGTACCGAGCTTCTGATAATGAAGTATTCCGCCGGTACAGTGGAAGAAGAACCGGCCTGAAGGGAGGTGGGCAAAAGGTGCGCGAATTACCTGCGGAGGGAATGATTTACAGGCATTTCAAGGGATCATATTACCGGATAATCTGTATTGCCAGGGATTCCGGGACCCTGGCTGAAATGGTGGTATACGAAAACCGGGATGACAGCGGGAAAAAGTTTGTGAGACCCCTTTCCGAGTTTATGAGTGAGGTGGATCTTGGGAAATACCCTGACTGCGGCCAGAAATACAGATTTGAGGAGGTGGCCGCGAAAGCCGGGGCCCCGCCGGAGGAAGAAAGAAAAGAGGTGTCCGAAGATCTTATGGCATTTCTGGATGCTGAGGGAAATGAGGCAAAGCTTGACGTTCTGCAAAGGATACGTTTAAGGCTCAATGATGATATAATAAATGCCATAGCTCTTTCACTTGATACAGAGGTGAGAGAGGGGAGTATAGCCGAAAGATATGAGGAGATAAAGGAATATCTTCTGACTATGATTAAATATGAAGGAGCGAGACTTAGAACATGAAAATACTGTCGTTTGTTGTACCCTGCTATAATTCACAGGATTATATGAAGCATTGCGTCGACTCTCTTCTGATAGGCGGAGATGATGTGGAGATCATCATTGTCGATGACGGCTCTTCCGATGATACGGCTTCCATAGCGGATGAATATGAAAAAAACTATCCCGGTATAGTGAGAGCCGTGCATAAGGAAAACGGAGGACACGGTGATGCCATTAATACCGGGATTGCCTGCGCGGAGGGCTTGTATTTCAAATGCGTGGATTCGGATGACTGGGTGGATGCGGATGCCTACATGAAGGTTCTGTCAAAATTGAAGGAGCTCCTTCATGGCGACACCATGCTTGATATGATGGTATGTAACTTTGTTTATGAGAAAAAGGGAGCCAGGCACAAAAAGGTCATGACCTACCGCTTCGCTCTGCCCGCAAATGAACTGATCACCTGGGATAAGGTCGGGAAATTCCATAAAGGGCAGTATCTTCTTATGCATTCCGTGATCTACAGGACGAATCTGCTGAAGGACTGCGGACTGGATCTGCCAAAGCATACATTCTACTGTGACAATATCTTTGTTTTTGAGCCTCTTCCTTATGTGAAGACCATTTACTATCTGAACGTGAAATTCTACAGATACTTCATAGGAAGGGACGACCAATCAGTAAATGAAACCGTTATGATCGGACGGGTGGATCAGCAGATCAGGGTCAATAAGATAATGATTGATTATCTGGCAGGAAAGAATATTCAGAACAAGAAGCTCAGAAACTATATGATCAGTTATCTTGAGATAATGATGACGGTTTCCTCGATAATGCTGATAAGGGCAGACAATGAGGAGGCGCTGGAGAAGAAAGAGGATCTGTGGAAATATCTGGCGGAAAAAGATATGCTCTTATTTATGAAGATACGTTACGGTCTCCTTGGCAGAGCCGTAAACCTTCCGGGAAGATCCGGGAGAAGGCTGTCAGTTGCGGGATATAAGCTCGCCCACTGGTTTGTGGGATTTAACTGAGAGAGTCTCGATATCAAGGACATAAATAAGGAAATACATAACCGTTGCCAACAGAAAGGCAGTGAGAACATCAAAGGTGGAGTGCTGCTTTAAGCACATGGTAGACACGATAATCAGGGTACACATTATCAGGGAAATAGTGCGTACCCTTTGATTTTTCAGGAACATTTTTGAATTAACTATGCCGAAATGCACCCCCAGCGAGTTGTATACATGGATACTGGGGAAGATATTCGTATTCGTATCGGAGTTGTACAGCCTCAGCACAAGCTGTGTGCAGATATTATCCCTGGGGAAAACCGAGGGGCGAAGATCACAGCCGTTGGGATAAACAGTGGACACTATAAGGAATATGGTCATTCCCGAGGCCAGAAAAATAAACAGCTTCCAGAAATCGCTTTTATTATTGAAGACAAACCACAGGATGACACCCAGAACGTAGGGAAACCAAAGCAAATAAGGGATGACGAAGATCTCATTGAAGGGCAGGAAATCATCGACAGCCATATGGATAAGATGGTAATTCCTGGTCACGTTTCTTTCCAGAAATGAAAACCAGGGAAGGTATATGAATATAAGATATGCCAGTGCCCAAAGACCATGGGAATAGCGCTTCACAAATGCAACCATACAGACATTACTCCTCAAGGGTCTTTTATTCTAGCACATAGTATTTCTCGATACAAGCGTTAACAAAAAAATAAGGGTATGATATAATGCGGAAAGTCACGATTAAAACCCCTACTTAATTGAAAGGAGTAATTAATGTATTCACTTGAAGATATCAGGCAGGTTGACCCTGAGATAGCCGATACCATAGTTGCGGAGGGTGAGCGCCAGAACAGCCACATAGAGCTTATAGCATCCGAAAACTGGACAAGCAAAGCGGTCATGTCGGCAATGGGCAGCCTGCTTACGAATAAATATGCGGAAGGATATCCGGCACACAGATATTACGGCGGATGCGGCTGTGTGGATGTGGTGGAGGAGCTTGCAAGGGAGAGGGCAAAGGAGCTTTTTCACTGTGAATATGCCAATGTTCAGCCTCATTCAGGTGCTCAGGCAAATATGGCCGTATTCATGGCAATGATGAAGCCCGGAGATACTTTCATGGGAATGAATCTGGATCAGGGAGGACATCTCTCCCACGGCTCACCGGTCAATTTCTCGGGTATGTACTTCAACTGCGTGCCTTACGGGGTGAATGACGAGGGTTTCATAGATTATGACAGGGTTCTGGAAATAGCGAAGGAATGCAGACCGAAGATCATCGTTGCAGGAGCTTCCGCGTATGCCAGGACACTGGATTTTGAAAAATTCCGCAGGATCGCGGATGAGGTCGGAGCTTATCTTATGGTTGACATGGCTCATATAGCGGGACTTGTGGCCGGAGGACAGCATCCTTCACCCATAGGGATCGCGGATGTGGTGACTACAACGACCCACAAGACCCTCAGAGGTCCGAGAGGCGGACTTATCCTTTCAAATCAGGAAGCGGCAGACAAATTCAAGTTCAATAAGGCGGTATTTCCGGGATGCCAGGGCGGACCTCTTATGCATGTGATCGCTGCAAAGGCGGTATGCTTAAAGGAGGCTCTGCAGCCGGAATTCAAGGCATATGCAAAAAAGATCGTGGATAATGCACAGGCTCTGGCCAAGGGACTTACGGACAGAGGTCTTTCCCTTATCTCCGGCGGAACGGACAATCATCTTATGCTCCTTAACCTTGTTCCACAGGGACTCACCGGAAAGGAAGTGGAAGCACTTCTCGATGATGCGAATATCACGGCAAACAAGAACACCATTCCCAATGATCCTCAGAAGCCTTTTGTTACCAGCGGTATCAGACTTGGTACCCCTGCGGTTACCACCAGGGGCTTTGATCCTGAGGACTGCGATAAGGTTGCGGATGCCATCTCACTGGTCGTTCTGGGAGGAAGTGCAAAGGTTGAGGAGGCACGTGCCATAGTAAAGACACTTACGGATAAATATCCTCTTGATTTGGAATAATGTAGCTCCGGAAAATGGTTTTCAGTTCATTAGTATTTCTTTTCCGGTTTATGCCGGTGTTTTTCTTAATATATTATCTCGTTCCCCGGGGCGCGAAAAATCCCGTGCTTTTCATAGGGAGCCTGGTTTTTTACGCCTGGGGTGAGGCGAGATATACCATACTCATCCTGTGTTCTGTGGTGGTGAATTATTCTCTTGCGATCCTGATCAGCAGGTTCAGGCTGCACCGCCACAGGATACTGAGACGGATTTTCTTTATCTTTGCCCTTTTTTATGATATCGGGATGCTCATCGCATTCAAATATACGGCATTTATCATATCCACCCTTAATTCTGTTTTCGGTCTCGAACTTACCGTGCCCGTGATCGTTCTTCCGCTGGGAATAAGCTTCTATACCTTCCAGATCATGTCCTATGTGATCGATGTCTATATGCAGAGGTATGAGGCGGAAAATTCACTGCTGAACCTGGGTACATATCTTGTGATGTTCCCTCAGCTTATCGCAGGACCCATAGTAACCTATTCAAGGGTCAGGCACGGACTGAGAAACCGGAAGCTCCATTATTCCGTCATAGATAACGGAATGAAGCTTTTTGTCATGGGGCTTGGCTGTAAGGTCATCTTTGCCAACAGTCTCGGCAATATCTGGACAGGCTGCCTTGCAGCGGGATATGGGAATATCTCCACCCTTTTTGCGTGGATGGGAATAGCGGCATATACACTGCAGCTCTATTTTGATTTTTCGGGTTATTCGCTGATGGCCATAGGACTGGGACAGATGCTCGGGTTCAGGTTCCCGGAGAACTTCGCCCATCCCTATATTTCCCGGAGTGTAACGGAATTCTGGAAAAGATGGCATATCACTCTGACATCCTGGTTCAGGGAATATCTGTACATTCCTCTTGGAGGGAACAGGAAGGGAACCGCCCGAACGATTTTGAATATGCTCATTGTCTGGCTTGTCACGGGACTTTGGCATGGAGCCGCCTGGAATTTTGTGCTGTGGGGACTGTATTACTTTGTGATCCTCCTCATAGAAAGACTTTTCCTGAAAAGGTTTCTGGATAAATCAATCTTTTTTTCCAGAGTGTATACGCTTCTTCTCGTTATGTTCGGATGGGTTCTTTTTGCGGCGCCGTCACTTGAAGATGCCGTCGTTTATTTCTCAAGAATGTTTACCATAAATCCGGGTACGGATTTCATAGAGTATTTTTACACATACTGGTATATTTTTGCGGCAGCCGTATTTTTTGCCACACCGGTTCCCGCAAGATGGTTCAGAAGGCATAGGGACAGTGCTCTGTCCTATGTATTTCTGATAGCGGTATTCCTTATTTCAGTGGGGATCCTGGTGGATTCGGTATATAATCCCTTCCTGTATTTCAGATTTTGAGGGTCTGATATGAGATTTTTTAAGAATTGTCCGTTTCTTTCAATAATAGTGCTGATAAGTCTGGGTCTGTTCGTCTACGGGATCCTTTTGACAGCGGGAGTGCTTCCTGCCTCAAACACGGTGAACCTGAGTGTCGATCCTGAGAATGTAGGGGTTTCGGCGGCTGTACAGGATATAAAGGCTCGGTTTTCAAATCTTGTCCAGGGTGTGAAGGAAAGGGATTACAGCGTTGACTACATGCCTACGGAATATGTGCCCGATGAGGAGCTGGTAAAGGATCTGGGCATCGATACCGGGAAAGATAAGGAAAAGCCTTCGGAGGAAGAGAAAGAAAAAACAGACAGCGAGAAAAAGGATGAGGAGGCAGCTGCACGGCGGGCCGAACGTTCCGAACGTATGAAAAACGGGGAAAGTGATGAATTTCTGAAGGAGGCCTTCAAAACCCGTCTTCCGGAAAATGATGCCTCGGACACCGGTGATTCTTACGACGGCTTTTACAGTGTGGGAGACGGTTACTTTACCGGAGGGGATACTGTGATAATAGGCGATTCCAGGGAACAGGGCTTCGGAATGTATTCGGGGCTTGACGGGATCGTTTCCTATGCCCAGAAGAGCTACGGGGTTCATCAGGTTTTTACAAAGAAATGGATAGACTCCGAGCTCGGAAAGCTTACCCTTGAGGAAGCTATGGCCTTAAACCGCGGTAAATTCAGGAAGATATATATAATGTTCGGACTGAACGAGATGGGGTGGGCTGATGAAAGCACCTTTGATAATGCCTATTACCAGCTGATCGACATGCTGAAATATTATCAGCCGGAGGCGGTGATATACGTTCAGAGTATTATAAACGTCACAAAATCAAAATCACAGACATCCAATGTTTTCAATAATGAAAATATCTCCAGACGCAATGAAGCTCTGAAGGTTGTGGCCGAAAAGGAGCATGTGGCGTATCTGGATCTGAATTCCGTCTTTACTGATGAGGAGGGCAATCTGCCGGAATACTATGCTTCGGACGGGATCCATATTATGCAGAAGTATATGTATATCTGGGTGGATTTTTTAAAGAGCCATGCGGTGCTGAGCAGCGGAAGCGATACACAGTATGTGACCGGCTATACTCCGGAAAAGGATGTTACGGATATCGGGGAAGGAAAAGAAGCGGAAGAGAGTGACGGTTCCGGAGGTGAAGAGTCCGCAGGTGATGGAAGCACCTCCGAAAGCGGTAACGCCGTTGAGACCGGTACTGACAACAGTGTAAGCGGCAATATAGAGATAGAAGATATAGCCCCTGCTAACGGGGAAAATAATAATGATACTACTACGGGCGACTGGGAGACCGGGGAAGGAATAAACTGAACTGACAGATGCTTATCTTTTAATCGAAGGGTAGGGCTGTCCGCCCTTTACGGTCTTTGAGCAGGCAATCGCCAGGGAACCCGGTCCTATATGGCAGGAAATGCTCAGGGGAAGTGAGTCTGTATAGATGCTGCAATTAGGGAATTCTGCGGCGATCTCCTCCGCAAATTCCGCTGCCATTTCTTCATTTCTGGTGTGTGCCACCGCAAGCCAGATATCCGGGTTTTCCGGATCGTACCCTCCGAGAAGGTTTTCAATATCGTTTTTTATTGCCTTTATCATAATGTTCTTTGCCTGTCTGGTGCCACGGCATTTTGAAAAGGCATCGAGCTTTTCACCACGGATAGAGAGAATGGGCTTCAGATTCAGTATCTTCGCAAGGGCTGCTCCCGCCGGAGTGACGCGTCCGCCCTTCTTCAGATAATCGAGAGTGTCCACTGTGATATAAATGCTGGACTCATTCTTTACTTCCTCAAGTATCGACCTTATCCCGGCAGCATCATATCCCTTTTCCGCAAGATATTTGGCATCATAGGCGGACTGGCGCTGGGTGACGGAAATACGGTGGTTATCTACCACCTGTACCTTTGATCCGTAATCGGCGGCGTAGATCCTGGCATTGGCACAGGCGCCGGAAAGTCCGGAGGACATAGGGATATGAACGATCTCGTCATAGCCTTCACTAAAGATTCTGTCCCACAGCGCAATAACATCCCCGGCAACAGGCTGTGAGGTGGTCACCTCCGCCCCTTCTGCCAGAAAAGCGTAAAATTCGTCCTGCGACAGATTAACGCAGTCAAGATACTCCTTTTCATTCACTATAAAGGGCATGGAAAGGACGAATATTCCGTCTTTCTTTCCCTGCTCTGGTGTTATGCCGCTGTTTGTATCCGTTACTATTGCAACCTTACCCATAGGGGTAACTATAGCATAAAAAGAGCCTGTAAACAACGTAGTAATGCGGACTACATGACATTGTTACCCGAACGCGATGAAAAGGGAGCGGAATTATATTGCATATACAATTAAAACAATTTATATTCATGTGCATAAATAAATACAAAAAATCTAATTAATTGTGTTGACAATTTTATAAACGGGAGTTATACTCATATCATCAAAACAAGAGAGACAAAAAAAGAGACCGGCACAGAGGGTCGGCCGAGGAGGTAGAGGAATTGATCGGAACTATCTCTACTCGAATCCCTTAAGAAATGGAGGTACAGACCGCCGGACAAATTATTTTCAACACAACTTATTTTTGTATCAGCAGACTTGCATAAAACGCATACGTAAAGGCGGAAGCGGGCGAAAATCACATATAAGAGTCTTACCGACCAGGTGAGGACGACCGGCCCGATCTTATAGATGAGCGCTAGATACGAATGCATTAAGGAGGTACGTTCCAATGGGATATGCAGATGATACAATAGCTTGAAGGGGCATCGAAGTTTTGTTTCAGTCGATGCCCCTTTGATTTTGTCCTTAAACCTTGTTAAATAGTGGTTATACTGTTATTATACATACGTTGGGGGAGCAGAGCTCCGAGGCCTTTCCGTTCGACTCCCCCTTCCGAGGGTAATAAAAAAACCGCTCTTAGAGCGGTTTTCGGAGAATGAGACACGGGGGAGTCCCGCCGGCGGCACAGCCGCCTTTCAGGCCGGGCTGCGGCTCGGACGCGCCACTGGCGCCTCCTCTCGGAGCAAAGCTCCGAGGCCTTGCCGTTCGACTCCCCCTGCCTGGGATATAAAAAACCGCTCTTAGAGCGGTTTAGAGAACTGAGACACGGGGGAGTCGAACCCCCGACAACCTGATTAAAAGTCAGGTGCTCTACCAACTGAGCTAGTATCTCAAGGTTTTCTGATCTTTCCCGGAAAAACGGGAGGTCATAGCGCAATTTGCGTTTTGCTGATCTTCGAAACAGCCAGCAGGGCTAGCTGGATTCGAACCAGCGCATACAGCAGTCAAAGTGCTGTGCCTTACCGCTTGGCGATAGCCCCAGACCATAAGGCTTTGGTGGCATTAACAGCGGAACCGCTGCCTGCTGCCGAGGGTGGAATAAGGGACTCGAACCCTTGATCTCCAGAACCACAATCTGGCGCGCTAACCAACTGCGCCAATTCCACCATATCAATCTAGGTGATCGGATGTGCCCGCAGGGATTCGAACCCTGGACCTACGGCTTAGAAGGCCGTTGCTCTATCCAGCTGAGCTACGGACACAGGCTTAAATCCTGTTTTTGCGAAAGCAAGTAGTATTGTACATCAAAATATTTAGCTTTGCAACTATATTATGGAGAAGTAAATATGAAAAAGGTATTACAACTGGTAAGTGATGATTTTGAAGATCTGGAACTATGGTGCCCGGTTATGAGGCTCCGTGAAGAGGGAATACAGGTTGACCTTGTAGCGGAAAAGCCCGGGAAATATCACGGGAAATACGGTGTCCCCTGTGAAGTGGGGCTTTCCTTTAAGGATGTGGATCCCGGAGATTATGACGGAGTACTGGTACCCGGAGGATGGGCACCGGACAAGCTCAGACGTTTTCCGGAGATACTGAATATTGTCAGGAAAATGGATGAGGAGAAAAAGCTTATCGGAGAGATCTGCCATGCCGGATGGGTGCTTTGTTCTGCCGGCATACTGAAGGGAAGAAAAGTAACCAGCACCCCGGGAATAAAGGATGATATGGAAAATGCCGGTGCCGCCTGGTTTGACGAAGCCTGTGTTGTTGACGGGAATATCATATCCGCCAGAAGACCTCCCGATATTCCGGAATACTCAAAAGCACTTGTGGATTTTCTGTTAAAGGGTGAGTAGAAAGGGTTGATCGCATTATTATGTCCGGGAGAAGGAAAAAAGGTTCGAGTACTGGCTTTTTATTAATAATCATAATCGCAGCGGTTCTTTTGTCGGTTGCGCTTCTGGCATTCATGGTCATTACCGGTAACGGGGTGAATTCCAATCCGGTCACACAGAAGGTAAACCGCGAGATCACGAAAAAAGCGGTGGAGACGGTTATTCAGAAGGAAACCGGAACGGACAAAACCATTGACGATATAAAGAGCCAGATGTCAGAGGAAGACGCAGAGGAAGTCGATATTATAATAAATCAATATGCGGATCAGGGCTTATTGTCTGAGGCTCTGGAGATATATAAGAATAACGGCGGAGACATAAAAGCAACAGCAGAGGCGATGAAGGATAAGGTCAGCGCCGAGGATATGGCAAGGCTATATGAGCTGTATGAAAAATACGGTGAGACTATAAAATAAACCTCGGAAAAACGGATATAGAGGAGAACCATATGGATTTTCAGGCGATATGTGACGGTTTTGCCGCAATGACCTGTGTGGTGTCAGTTGAAAAGCTTGATAATGGAAGATACGGGAAGATCCGGCTGGTGGCCGGAAACAAAGCGTATATTGCCAGTGTAGAGCAGCCTGTTCCCGGAACTACAATGTTGAATAATACCTTTATTCCGAACAGCGAATACACCGATTACATCACCAGAGATCTGAATTTCGAGGATTACTGCTACCGCTCTGCCGTCTTAAAAAAATGTCTGCATTCATACGTTCATCCGGACCGGATGAATGTATGGTTCAATATGACCTTCCTTCCCCTGGAACCGGATGACGGAAATATCTGTTACTGTACTTATACAATGGAGATAAATGCAGAAGCAGATACGGAAAATATGTCGGATATCTCAGGAGATCTTGCATCCGCAGTGCTGCAGACCGGTTTGAAGCTTCGGGGCACAAATGATTTTAAGGCAACCATGAAGGAGGTCATAAGGGATATCCGGGATCTTTGTGGTGCGGAACACTGCTGTGTGCTCCTTATGGATCAGAGAAGGAAAACCTGCGAGGTGCTTTGTGAGGCCTTGTCTGAAAATACGGAGCTTCGTCTGTTGGAAAGCTTTATCGATGATTCCTTTTATCATCTCGCAGACTCATGGGAAAAAACGGTCATCGCAGGCAGCAACTGCCTGATAGCCAAAAACGACCAGGATATGGAGGTGGTAAAGGAACGGAATCCGGAATGGTATGATTCCATTACCTCTGCCGGAGGAAGGAATATAGTGCTTTTCCCCTTACGTTCACGGGACAGTCTGCTCGGCTATATCTGGGCCATAAATTTCAACGCTGAGGATTCCGTAAGGATAAAGGAGACTCTGGAGCTCACCACCTTCATTCTGGGTTCGGAAATAGGAAGCAACCTGCTGATAGACAGACTCCGGATCTTAAGCTCCCGGGATATGCTGACCGGGGTTATGAACCGCAATGAGATGAATAATCTGGTTGACAGCATGGATACCGGAGAAGAGGAGGGCACGGAGTGTGTTGCTGTAATATTTGCGGATCTTAACGGATTGAAGACCGTGAATGATGAGGTGGGACATGATGCGGGAGACGAGCTTATACGCAATGCGGCGGCCACTCTTCTGGAAATATTTGACCTTTCCAGCATATTCAGGGCGGGAGGGGACGAATTTGCAGTTATTGTGAAGGGAATGAAGGAAGAGGAAATGAGGGGAAGGATCGAGGAGATCAGGGAGCACGCGGAAAAGTACAAGGGTGTTTCCTTCTCTCTCGGAGGCTGTGTCATGGAAAACTCCCGTGATGTACGTACAGCGCTGCGTCTAGCGGATGAACGTATGTATCAGGACAAGAAGGAGTATTATGACAGTCATCCCGATGCAAAACGCAGACTTTCCAGGGAAGAATTTGTTGACGTATGATCTTTGATCATTCCATTCTCTCAGCTATTTAGAAACGGTCTTGCCACCCGCACATTAAAAAATTCAATAAGGGGTCCCATAAAGAAGGCGGTTATAATGGTTCCGATCCCTGCAATGGTAGGTATCGCCAGGGGCTTTCCGCCGGACAGGAGGAAAAGTACTGTTCCGGTCAACACGCATACAAGGTCGGTTATTATACGGACGTATAAGAACCGGCCTTTTTTCCATGTATTGCATATGATAAGTGCAACAGCGTCATAGGTAGACACACCGAGATCCGCGGTCATATAAAAAGCGGAACCAAAGCATATGATCACTATTCCGAAAATCAGACAGAGTATCCGTACCGCTATTGAGGGGGAAGGAAGGAGCCTTTGCAGCGTTTCATAGGTAAACTGGGTGATGTAACCTAAGAGAAACAGATTGATAAAGGTGGCGATGCCGATATAATGCCTGTCAAAAACAAGGGCAAAAATAAGCAGCACCGCATTTGCGATGACATAAAGGTTTCCGAAGCTTATGGGAACCAGAGCATCAAGACCTGCCATAAAGGACTGGAAGGGATCCACTCCGAGAGCAGCGATCTTAAATATTCCCACGCTTATGGCACATATAATAACCCCGAAAAGGGACATTAGGATTCTTTTTTTCATTGCTATAGTATAGCCCGTCTTTTGAAATCCGTAAACACCGGGCAGCGTATATGAATATTGCTATCTGACACAATCTGGCACATATTGACTGATCAGTGAGTATTTTTCGGTTGCAAAGCATGTACCTTTTGGGGTACAATGCCTAAATGATGCTTTTATATATTGTTTTATTGATAATTTCGTTCATCGCGCTTATAAAGGGTGCGGATATTTTTGTGGACGGAAGTACGGGAATTGCAAAGATATTTCATGTATCGGGTCTTGTAATAGGACTGACGGTGGTTGCCCTTGGAACGAGTGCACCGGAGCTTGCGGTTAGTACTGCGGCTGCAATTCAGGGTTCCAATGAGATCGCCTTAAGTAATGTTATCGGATCCAATCTTTTCAACACTCTGATGGTTCTCGGCATAGGAGCCTGCATACGTTCTCTTCCGGTGGAGGAGAGTGTGATAAAGAGGGATTTTCCGGTGTCCATAATAGCTGCGGTTTTCGTGCTGATCGTAACGGGGATCGGGGTTCTTCCAATCAAGTTCACTACAATGGGAATGTCGGATAATACCGGAACTCTGGTAAGACCAGCGGCTATCGCCCTTCTTGTGGGGTTTGTGGTCTATCTCGCATCGCTCATCATTGAAGCCGGCAAGAACCCGGAAGCAGAGGAGGCTTCCGAAAAGATCAGTGTCCTGAAGAGCGTTATTATGATAATAGGCGGTATTGGTCTGATCGTCGCCGGAGGACAGGGAGTGGTCTTCAGCGCCCAGAACATTGCCAGAAGCCTGGGATTGTCGGAAACGCTTATCGGACTCACCGTCGTGGCGGTTGGTACCTCGCTTCCCGAGCTGGTCACCTCCCTTGTGGCAGCAGGAAAGGGCGAGACCTCCCTTGCCGTCGGGAATGCAGTGGGCTCAAATATCTTTAATATAATGTTCATTCTTGGAGTTTCCTGCTCCATTAATCCTGTCAGCGCCAACGTTGCATCCACATATGACATGCTGATAATGATAGCGATAAGCCTTATTACCTGGTTCTTCTGTGCTACGGGACGAAAGATAACCCGCTTAGAGGGAGCATTTATGGTGCTTTGCTATATCGGGACCATGGTATTTGCAATTATGAGATGATATCAGCTTTTGACCCCGATATCAGGAGAAGGACAAATGGGAATATTTAAGAGCCTGGAAGAAGCCAGGATGTATTTTGAAGGAGACCGTTTCGCCACAGAAAACGGAATGGTCATAGATGAAATGGATGAGAGCGTCTCCGTATGCAGTATGACCCTTACAGACAGTCATAAGAACGCCAACGGGGGAATAATGGGAGGGGTGATCTATACTCTTGCAGACTTTGCCTTTGCCGTTCTTGCCAATAACATCCATAAGCCCACTGTGGCGCAGCAGGTCAGTATGAATTTTCTTTCTTCCCCCAGGGGACGCAGGCTTATAGCGACTGCTTCCTGCAGGAAGAACGGCAAAACCTCCACTATAATAAATGTTGATGTAAAAGATGAAACGGGAAGGGATATAGCGCTCTTTACCGGCACGGGTTTTAAATTGTAGAAGGATCTGAAACAAAAAACTGTCATCCTGAGCGAAGCGAAGGATCTGAATAAGGGAGGAAACGTTTGAAGGTATTAGTAATAAACTGTGGAAGCTCATCTTTGAAATTCCGTCTTATAGACACGGATACGGAAGAGGTGATGGCAAGAGGCCTTTTCGAGAGGATTGGCGAAGAGAAGGGAAGATTCACCTATATACCCGGTGATGGCGAAAAGGATGCCGTGGATATGATCATTCCCGATCACTATGAGGCGGTGAAGCATCTTATCTATGCCATTACAGATAAGGGCAGGGGCGTGATAAAGAGCCTTGATGAAATAGATGCCGTGGGACACAGGATAGTACACGGAGGGGACAAGTTCGCGCATCCCGTTATCATTGATGATAAAGTGATAAGTGAAATAGAAGAATGTTCACATCTCGCACCCATACATAATCCCGTAAATCTGCTTGGGATCAGGGCCTGCATGAAGTATCTGCCGGATACGAAGATGGTGGGAGTATTTGATACGGCTTTCCACCAGACTATGCCGGAGGAGGCATATCTATACGGCATACCGTATGAATACTACAAAAAGGACAGGGTCAGGAAGTATGGTTTCCACGGAATGAGCCATGAGTATGTGTCCGCAGAGACTGCAAAGATGATGGGGAAAGACATTAAGGATACCAGGATAATCACCTGCCATCTTGGAAACGGTGCATCGATCTGTGCAGTGAAGGGCGGAGAGTCCATGGATACCTCGATGGGATTTACACCTCTTGCAGGGGTGATAATGGGAACCCGTTCCGGAGGGATAGATCCCGAGATAGTGAATTACATTGCCAAGGAGGAGAATAAGTCCGTTCAGGAGGTAATGGATATCTTAAATACCCAGTCCGGGCTTTACGGTGTGTCTGATCAGCTTTCATCGGATGTCCGGGATCTGACGGAGGAATACAACAAGGGAAATCCGGATGCGAAGAGAGCCTTAAGCAAGCTTTCCTATTCCATATCAAAGTTCATAGGCTCTTACTTTGTGGTTCTCGGAGGAGTGGATGCCATAACCTTTACCGCAGGTATCGGGGAAAACAGTTACCTTGTCCGTAAACTTGTGTGTGACCGGCTTGGAGCTCTGGGAGTAAAGCTTGACGAAGAAAAGAATAAGAATGTAAAGGGAGCGATGATGATATCGTCTGAGGATTCAAAGGTTCAGGTATACAGGATCCCGACAGATGAGGAAATGTCCATCGCCCGTCAGGTAGTAAAAACAATAAAGTAATATTTCAGGAGAGGATTGGAGAAATGACAGGATCAAGTATTTGCGTCCTGCTTGCCATTATCTGCTATCTTGCGCTTACGATCTATATCGGAGTCTACTACAGCAGAAAGGGCAGCGCAGGCGACACGGAGAATTTTTATCTTGGAGGAAGGGCACTGCATCCGGTAGTTACCGCAATGAGTGCGGAGGCGTCGGACATGAGCTCCTATCTTTTGATGGGTCTTCCGGGGCTTGCTTATCTATGCGGAGTTGCGGAGGTAGGCTGGACGGTTATAGGGCTTGCAGCAGGGACCTATCTGAATTTCCTTCTGGTCGCGCGAAAACTCAGGGTTTACTCAGAGACTCTGGGAGCCAATACTGTACCCGACTTCTTTTCAAGGAGATATGAAGACAGCAGGCATATACTTTCAATGATAGCTGCCCTTGTTATACTTATCTTCTTCATTCCCTATACGGCTTCGGGCTTTAAGGCTGTAGGAACGCTGTTTAACAGCCTCTTTGGCTGGGATTACCACGTATCGATGATAATAGGAGCGGTAGTCATCATCGGCTATACGGTGCTGGGAGGATTCCTTGCGGTATCCACTACGGATCTCATCCAGTCCATAGTAATGACAGCAGCTCTGATCTTTATCATGATATTCGGAATAACCCAGGCCGGAGGGGTTAATGCGGTAATGGATAATGCAGCTTCTCTCCCGGGTTATCTGGATCTGACGAAGGGCTATGATCCCTCGGCCGGCGCTGCAGGAAGCTTCGGCTTTCTGTCAATAGTTTCAACCCTTGCCTGGGGTCTCGGGTATTTCGGAATGCCCCATATCCTGCTTCGTTTCATGGCTATCCGTAATCCGGAGGAGATCAAGATATCACGCAGGATCGCAGCAGTCTGGGCTCTTGTATCTATGTCTGTTGCGGTATTTATCGGAATTGTCGGAAACGGTCTTTCCAAGGCGGGAAAGATCCCCGTGCTGGAAAACAGCGCAGATTCCGAAACCGTAATAATAAAGACTGCAGATCTGATGAGCAGATTCGGGCTCCTCTTCTCAATAATAGCGGGAATAGTAATGGCAGGTATCCTTGCAGCGACTATGTCGACAGCGGATTCCCAGCTTCTTGCGGCATCCAGCAGTATGTCCGAGGATCTCCTGAAGGATTTCCTTGGGATAAAGATAAAGAAGGAGACCTCCATGGTCATAGCCAGAGTTACGGTCTGCATTATAGCGGTCATCGCAGTTTTCCTTGCCTGGAACCCGAACAGCAGCGTATTCCGGGTAATATCCTTTGCCTGGGCGGGCTTCGGTGCAGCCTTTGGTCCCGTAATGCTGATCGCAATGTTCTGGAAGAGAGGGAACCGGGCCGGAGCAACCGCAGGTATGATAGTCGGAGGCGCAATGGTATTTATCTGGAAATTCCTGATAGCACCCATGGGAGGTGCTTTTGCGATCTATGAGCTTTTGCCCGCATTCATAGCGGCTTTCATCGTCAATGTGGTTGTGTCCCTCATTACTCCGGAGCCTTCGGACAGTATAAAAGCTACTTTTGATAAGGTAAGTGCTTCATGAGATTTATTTCCTGGAATGTAAACGGTTTAAGAGCCTGTGTGGGCAAGGGTGATTTTGGTGAAGCGTTTCAGTTGCTTGATGCGGACGTTTTCTGTCTGCAGGAAACAAAGCTGCAGGCAGGGCAGATAGAGCTGGATATTCCCGAAGCCTATGCGCAGTTCTGGAATTATGCCGAGAAAAAGGGATATTCCGGAACCGCGGTGTTCACAAGGATAAAGCCCTTAAGCGTCACACTCGGGATGGATGACTATAAGGAGGACAGGGAGGGCAGGATAATCTGTCTTGAATTTGAGTCCTACTATCTTATCACTGTATATACGCCGAATTCCAAGCAGGAGCTCCTCCGTCTTGACGACAGGATGGACTGGGAGGATGCTTTCCTTCGCTATATCAATGACCTTCAAAAGAAAAAGCCTGTGGTGATCTGCGGGGATATGAATGTCGCACATCAGGAGATAGATCTGAAGAATCCTGCGACCAACCACAGAAATGCAGGCTTTACCGATGAGGAAAGAGAAAAGATGACAGTGCTTCTCAGGGACGGTCATCTGATAGACAGCTTCAGGTTCTTAAACCCGGATCTGACGGGTGTCTACTCATGGTGGTCATACCGCGCCAATGCCCGGAAAAACAATGCAGGCTGGCGTATAGACTATTTCCTCATATCGGAATCTCTGAAACCATATCTCAAAGACGCAAAGATCCACACGGATATCTTTGGCTCAGACCACTGTCCGGTAGAGTTTGTACTGGATGTCAGGTAAGTTTTATTCCGATAATCAAAAAATTATCCTCTTTTCTTTTTTTACTCTCTGTTGTATTATTA
>CADCQV010000264.1 GCA_902803625.1 uncultured Lachnospiraceae bacterium | reverse complement strand
GTTATCCGCTTTGCGCTCTTTATCATCGTTGTCCTGATCTCGGGCTTCATTGTATGGCGTATTATGAAGAGCACTGTCATACGCAGACAGTATGATGAGATCAGGCAGGCGAAGGATGAGGCTGAAAGAGCCAATACCGCAAAGAGCAGATTCCTTGCAAATATGTCCCATGAGATAAGGACCCCGATAAACACGATCATGGGAATGAATGAAATGGTAATGAGGGAGGACCCTTCCGGGGTTCCGAAGTCCTACTTTATGTCTATGATGAATTATGCCTTCGACATAAGAAATGCTTCGGAGTCACTATTATCGCTTATTAATGACCTCCTTGATATGTCAAAGATAGAATCCGGAAAGATGCATCTCGTGCTGCAGGAATATGACACTGTGGAAATGCTGAGATCCGTGGTCTCCATGATAAGGGTCAGGAGCACGGAAAAGGAGCTTACCTTTGATGTGGTGGTTGACGAGGTCCTTCCGAAAAGACTATACGGCGATCAGGGAAAGATAAAGCAGATAGTTCTGAACCTCCTTACCAATGCGGTCAAATACACGGATACAGGCGGCTTCGCCCTCTTTGTCTCCATGGACGAAAGGGAGAATGATGAATGTAAGCTCAGGTTTTCCGTAAAGGATACGGGCATAGGCGTTAAAGAGGAGGATATGGAAAAGCTCTTCACTGCCTATGAAAGACTGGACGAGGAGAAGAACAGCGGCATACAGGGAACAGGACTGGGTCTTGATATCTCGAGGAGATTTGCGGAGCTTATGGGCGGAACCCTGAAGGTCGAGAGTGAATACGGTAAGGGCTCCGAATTTATCCTGACCGTTTCACAGAAAATAGTCGACAGGACCCCTGTGGGAGTATTCCTGGAGCATGATGAGACAAATGCGGGCGGTCCCTATGTTCCGCAGTTCGTAGCACCGGACGCTGATATACTCGTCGTGGACGATAACCCGATGAATCTCTCTGTTATCAAGGGACTCCTTAAGGGCACCAAGGTATTTGTGTCCACTGCGTCAAGCGGTGAGGAGTGTCTTGAAAAGATCAGGGATACGGCCTTCAATGTGGTGCTCCTGGATCACATGATGCCGGGAATGGACGGAGTCGAGACTCTGGCAGCGATCCGTACTGACTATCCGGAGCTTCCCGTATATGCCCTTACGGCAAACTCCGCTGCGGGTGAGGAGTTCTACAGATCCAAGGGCTTTAACGGCTATCTCTCGAAGCCCATAGACAGCCTCACCCTTGAAAAGACCATAATGAAGCATCTTCCCGAGGAAATGATGGAGAAGCCGGCTGCCGCGGAGGAGGTTGCAGAGCTTACCGAGATCCCTCCCGATATGCAGTGGATCTATGAAACAGAGGGCATAACGGTTCCGGAGGGTATCAAAAATTCCGGAGGAATATCAAACTACATATTCTCACTGAACCTCTTTCTTGATACAATTGACGGGAATGCCAAGGTCATCAGGGACTCCTATGAGAGCGGCAATATAAGGCTTTATACCATAAAGGTCCATGCACTGAAGAGCTCTGCAAGGATAATAGGGGCCATGGAGCTTTCAAAGCTTGCAGAAGAGCTGGAGGATGCCGGAAACAGGGAGGATATCGCCTTTATTGACGAAAAAACCGGCATACTCCTGTCGGATTATGAGGGCTTTAAGGAAAAGCTCATAAGGCTTCAGAACAGTGACGCAGACGGGGAAAAGGAAGCGATCCCGGAGGAAGAGCTTAAGGAAGCCTATTCTGCCCTCTCCGACGTGATCCCCCAGATGGATTACGATTCGGTGGAGATGATACTTGAGCAGCTCTCCGGCTATGCACTTCCGGAAGAGGATTCACGTATCGTAAAAGAACTCACGAAGAAAATGAAGCTTTTTGATTGGGATGGAATGGAGGAGCTTATAAATGCCCGAAAATAAAATGATATTCGTCGGTGAAAAGGAGACCTTTATAGCCCGCGTCCTTATACGGAAGGTGCAGGATGCCGGCATAGAATGCAGCTTTGTTATCAACAGGATAAATATCATAAATGAATTTCTGGAACATGTTTCCCTCGTAACGCTTTTTATGGACGAAGGGGAAATACCCGATGAGGAGGTTCTTCACTTCTTAACCGATGCCCTGGACGAAAAGGGGCTTAAGATGATACTGGTGGGTGAAAGGCATGATGTGGAGCACACCCTGGATCGGGTTCCTGGGGACCTTATATACAAGACCTTTTCAAGACCCGTTGACAATACGGAATTCGTAAATTCCATAACGGATTATTTCAACAGGGCAAATGCCGGAGAATTCAAAAAGAGCATCCTGGTGGTGGATGATGATCCGCAGTATCTCACGATGGTAAGGGAATGGCTGAAGACCAGCTACAAGGTCTCCATGGTAAATTCGGGTCTTCAGGCCATAAAGTGGCTTGGAAAGAATAAGGTGGATCTGATACTTCTTGACCATGAAATGCCGGTAACCAGCGGACCCCAGGTTCTG
>CADCQV010000263.1 GCA_902803625.1 uncultured Lachnospiraceae bacterium | reverse complement strand
TTCCTTATAATTTGATGTTCTTTAAGAGATCTCCGAGGGAGGTGGTCACGGGAGCCGATTCGGGGAGTTTATAGATCTCCTCTGCCTCCGCACGCTCCTCATCAGCCTGAAGTGCTCTTATTGAAAGTGATATCTTCCGGTCCTCTGTTTTTATTACCTTCACCTTTACGGTATCACCCACATGGAGTACCTCATCCGGGGTCTTGATCCTCTTTTCCGATATCTGTGATACATGGAGAAGACCGCTCACTCCGTCACCGAGATCTATGAATGCCCCGTAGGGTTGTATGGTCTCGACCTTTCCTTCAAGGACCATTCCCTTTTCAATAGAGGAGCGCTTCTTTTCCTTTTCTTTCTCTTCCTTTTCTTTCAGGATGGTCTTTGCAGACAGTACCAGCTTTTTTCTGGCGCTGTCACAGGTAATGATCCTGACCGTGAGATCCTTCCCGAGCCACTCCTCCAGATTTTCCACAAAGTCAAGGGAGATCTGTGAGGCAGGTATAAAGCCCCTGATATTTTCAATATAGGCAATGAGGCCGCCGTTCACCATTCCTCCTACCTTGACCTTTATCTCCTCTCTGTTCTTATAAAGTTCATGCACATGAGCCCAGGCCAGGTTTTCTTCGGCGCTTTCCTCATCCTCCACCTTTCCCTCCATGACATCCTCTCCGTCCAGCTTTTTCAGGGATTCATCAAGCTCCTTTTTGTAATCATCCATTGTCTCCATAACCGTTTACTCTCCTTTTTTATTTTGTTTCGGTGTTCTGCTGCTGTTGCAGGTCAGGTAAATTACCTGGCAGCTTTTTGCAAACTCCTCTGTCATCCTCATGGCGCTTTGGAAACGCTCTTCATCCAGATTGTTCATTACGTCATCAAGTATAACACAGGGCTTGTCATTCTCAAACAACGCATCGATAAGTGCGAAGCGTGCACTTAGGTTTATTATATCCCTGATGCCGCTGCTTTCCGCCAGAACCGGATGAAGGGCTCCGGATCTCTCAAAGCTGATATTGAAATCCGTATCCATTGAAGCTCCGATGTCGGCTATTCCGGCTTTTTCAAGATAAGCTGCAAACTTGCTCTTCAGCCTGTCCATATAATGGCCGGAAAGACTCTGTCTGGCCTCCGAAAGAAGCTCCAGGGTACGCTCTATCTGATCCAGCTTTTTCCTGTCTTCATCACCCGCTGCCTGCAGTCTGTCTATCTCCTGCCTGAGCTTCTCCGGATCCTCATACTCACGGTTCAGCCCGTCTATCTCCTGCTTTAGCTCCGCTTCGCGCCCGGATGCGGCTTCAAAACTCTTACGCTTCTCTGTTACCCTGTCCTGCAGCAGTGCAAATTCAAGAGCCTTCTTTTTTATCCCGTAATGCCTTACGATCAGAATAATGAGAGCTATAAGGAAAATGACTGCTCCGACTACGGTAACAACCTGACCGTAAAAATAGAAAGCCGGCATCTTAATAACCGCGAAGCCTCCCACAGCTTCAGCTGCCAGGGAGAGGATTATAAGGAGAACTCCGAGGACCAGCATACCCGTTTTTCCGCCACCGGAAACATTCTCCTCCGTAAATTCCGTAAGCTCCTTTTCAGCCTGCTCCCTCTCGCTTTTACAGCCTTCCTTTTTCTTAACCGCCTCCGCAAGCTCGTTCTTCTTTTCCGCGGTTTTCTTTTCACCCTCAAGGGCCTTCCGAAGCCTTACCTCCAGCCCTGCCCTTTCCTCCGAATCACGGTCTATCTTTCCGCGCCCTCCGGTCTTTTTCAGCTCGCGTCTGGCATCATTCAGTACCTTTACCGCATCCTCATAGGCATTGTCCTTCCCGTCATTCTCCAGAAGACCCAGAAGCTTAGTATTTACACTGTCATCGGTACCTATAGAAAGATCATTGTGGGGAATATACACACTTCTTTCATAGCCGTATGCATCTATGCCGAAAAGTTCCTCACCCAGGGAGGAGGTAAAATCCGTAGACGGCTTCATGGTGGCAAGATCCGTAAGCTCAAAGGAGTCATCCTTTTTTCTTTCACCGAAAAATCTTGTGACCCTGTATTCCTTACCCTCTGTCTCGAATTCGACATAGCCTCCGAAATTTCCCCCCTGCCAGGGAGTCAGGTTCTTCCTGAAGTCCCCGGGATCATAGGAGGCACCGGGCTTCGGATTATCCAGGCCGTAAAACATTGCCCGCAGAAAAACCGCGAAGGTGCTCTTTCCCCAGCCGTTCCTCTCATTAAGGGAATTCAGACCCTTATTCAGTCTGCACTTCACATGGTGAAGGGAACCAAAATTTTCTATATAACAAGCAAGGATTCTCATAAGACGCTCTTTCCTCCCAAAGCCGCCGTTCCCATCTCTATAACAGCCTTCTTTTCATCCTCGGTCCAGTCCTTTTCCATAACAAGCCTTATGAATTCACCCTTAAGGGAAATATCGTATTCCACACTGCTTTCTTCCGTTCCGGCTATGGAGGTATCGTCAACAATATGCACCGCATAGAAATCATCTTCATACTTCTTTAAAAGAAAGCCTGTATTGATCTCATTCTTTGCAGTCCCGGTGAGAACGATCTTTATAAGATCATCCGCAGGAATACCCCTTTTCCCGATTTCTCCCGAGATAAGGGAATCGGCATCTCCGGTTCCCTCTGCCTCCGAAACATCGACCCGTATTTCATGAACCGTGCGTTTCGATGCCTGCATAAATACGGGCTCCAGGGAACCGTTTTCGATATTCAGCCTCACAAAGCCCTTTTCACCGCATTCATCGAAGCCTCTTCCCTCCAGACATCCGGAATAACAAAACCTCCCTCTGCTTCCGAGAGAGCCCTCTCTTAATTCGTGGTAGTGCCCCAGGGCAAGATAGTCTATATTTTTGTGTGCCCATGCATTTGGCCGTATGGTTCCGTGATAGAGGACTATATTA
>CADCQV010000262.1 GCA_902803625.1 uncultured Lachnospiraceae bacterium | reverse complement strand
CAAAGATCAAATAGAGGGCACGGATCTTTTCATTGTATATCTTCCGGCAGATATCACGGAGGATAAGGTGAAGCAGAAGCTTCTCGGGGAGGTGTGCGCAGGTATAAAAAAAGGTAAAAAGCCTGCGATCATCCTGGGAGAAAGAAAGAATCACGTCGAGCTGTCCAGAGATTTGTCCGATATTGACGATTTCTGCTGGCTGGACCGGCCGGTTGACAATGATACCCTTTTTGAGTCCGTGGAAAATGTACTGGAGGGAAAGACCGTTGGCGGAAGGAAGAGGATACTGGTAGTGGATGATGACCCCTCCTATGCCAGAATGGTAAGGGAGTGGATCAAGGAGTTCTACAAAGTTGATATCGTTACCGCCGGCATGCAGGCCATTACATTTCTGCTGAAGAATCCTGTGGATCTTATACTTCTCGATTACGACATGCCTGTGGTGGACGGCCCTCAGGTTCTGCAGAGGCTGAGGCAGGAAAATGCCACAAGGGATATCCCGGTGGTCTTTCTGACGGGAGTCGGCACCAAGGAAGGGGTTGAACGGGTCATGGCCCTGCGTCCGGCAGGATATATTTTGAAATCCACAACAAGAGACAATCTTCTCACATACCTTAAAAATAAACTCGGCTGAAAAGGAAAAGGATCGATATGACCCAGAATAAGAACGGGAAGTTTCTAGTTTTTATCACTACTTTGGCTGCCGCCGGACTGATATTTGAGAATCTGCTGCTGGGATGGGAATTCTGGATCCCGGTGGTTGTCATTGCCGGGCTTTTTGCAATATGGGGAGCGAGCCTTACGGACAGGGTCGACGACTTTGTCAGGGAAATAATCTATTTGGGATTTGCATCCCTTCTGGTTTTTTTTCACGGTGTTCACAGGACCAGCTTTTTTGACACTGGAATAGTTATGATCCTTGTGATGTCAATCTTCTCTGTATTAAACCGTGTCTATATGATGAATATCCTGCTTTTTGAATATTTTGTCATATTGTTCATGCATTTCATAAACCTACCCGGGGGAAATCCCATAGTATACGATAAACTGAATATTTCAAGGATATTACTACACATCGTCATCGTAATACTTGTGTATTTCGTAAATGTGAGAGCTATTTCTGAAAGATCCTATGAGGAGGAGGATAAGAAGAAACGTGAGAAGCTGATCGAGATAAATGAAAACAGCATGGAGGACTTTCTGTCCAATATCTCACATGAGCTCAGGACCCCGGTAAATGTGGTAAACGGCATGTCGGATCTCCTTATGAAAAAAGGGGTCGGGTCTGAGGCGGATTCAATAAAGAACGCCGGAGTGAGGCTCGCCTATCAGATCGAAGATATCCAGGATTATACGGAGTGCAAGAGACAGAATGTTTTCCTTGAGGAAGACGATTATATGAGCACGTCCCTTATAAATGATGTGGTGACTTCATTCCGGATGAGCGACGGCAGCCGTAGTCTTGATATGGTGGTGGATCTTGATCCGGATACCCCGAATATGATGAGGGGTGATATCAGGAAGCTGCACAAAATTTTCAGGCACCTTCTGGATAATGCCATCAAATTCACAAGGGAGGGCGGCATATACGTAAAGCTCAGTAGCCAGAGTATGGGTTACGGAGTGAATCTGTGCATAGAGGTTACGGACACCGGTATCGGAATGGACAGAAATGCCATTCATTCCGTAAGCGAGGGAATGTTCCAGGCAAATAAGAAGAGAAACCGGAGCTCGGGAGGTATCGGGCGCGGGCTTTACATAGTTTACGGCTTTTCCCACAGGATGGGGGGCTTTGTAAAGATAGAGAGCGAAAAGAATAAAGGAACCACCGTCAGGGTCACCATACCCCAGAAGGTGGTGGATCCTTTGCCCTGCCTCAGGCTGAACGAAGATTTTTCCGAATCTGTTCTGTACCATGTGAGACCGGATAAATACAGGATCCCGATGCTCCGTGATTTCTACCGGAACATGGCCACCAATTTTGCGCTAAAGATGCGGGTCCCTCTGTATTCAGCCGAGACAGTGTATGAGGTGGAGCGCCTGAAGGAAAAAGTGAATGCGGGATATATATTTATGGGGCAGGAGGAATACGAGGAAAACAGCGGCTATTTCGAAGAACTGGCTAAGGAGGATATAGTGATCGCCGTATCTGCTGATCCGGAGTTCACTCTTCCGGATAACAGCAGGATAATACTGATGCCGAAGCCGATCTATGCCTACTCCATAATGAAGGTCCTTAATGAGGGACGGGATGCGGCGGAGGTGGATATCCCAAATGAGTCCGCTAGACCGGTATTTAAGGGAGTGCGCGCCCTTGTAGTAGATGATGAGCCGATGAACCTTGTTGTGGCTTCATGCCTCTTCAGGGATTACGAGATGGTGGTTGATACGGCAGACAGCGGAAAAGACGCTTTAAGGAAATTCCGGGACAATGATTATGATATCGTTTTTATGGATCATATGATGCCTGAGATGGACGGTGTTGAAGCCATGAAGAGGATAAAGGAAGTGGCCGGCGATATGGGTAAGGACATAGTCATAGTTGCCCTTACGGCCAATGCCGTGTCCGGAGCCAGGGAAATGTTTATCAAGGTGGGCTTTGACGGATTTATCGCGAAACCCATCAATACAGCCGATTTTGAAAGAGTTATGCTGCGTGTAATGAACGGAGAAGGCGCAGGCAGGGGAGGTGACAGATCATGAATCCCGTAAATCTGTTCAAGGATGCCTATGCCGCAGTGATGGATTCCGAAAGGGATTTTTCGGAAAGAACATTCCTGATCCTCTCTCTTGTTTCCGAGGTGACGGTTTTTCTTGCCCTGCTGGGGGATATCTATATCAGGGAAAATCCATATGAGATAGTGCTTATCCTGGGGATACTTATAGCTGTGCCGCTCATAGCCCTTGTGGGCCTCAGGCTGGAAAAACTGAAGCTATCTATAAAGATCACCGTTATTTTTCTTGTATTCCTTGTGCTTCCGGGGCTTTTCTTCTTTGGAGGAGGCATAAAGGGCGGCGGTGTACTCTGGATAATCTTTGGGTATCTTTATGTGGGGCTGGTACTTAACGGAAAATGGCGTAATGTCATGTTTTTATTTATCACGGTGTTTTCCCTTTTAGGCTACGTCATCAATTATTATTATCCCTGGTGGGTATACAGGCATTCCACCAGCAAGCATTATATTGACTCCTTTATCTCTCTTGTACTGGTGGGGATACTGTGTTTCGTGGTGAACTGGTGTCAGAGGCGTCTCTTTATGAATGAGAATGAGCGGGCAAAGAAGGAGGCGGAAAGGGCGGAGGAGCTCACACAGTCCCAGAACCGTTTCTTCTCCAGCATGAGCCATGAGATCCGTACACCCATCAATTCCATACTGGGCCTGAATGAGCTGATACTAAGGGATCAGGAGGCTTCCGACGAGATCATAAAGGATGCTAATGGTATACAAGGCGCGGGAAAGATGCTCCTTGCCCTGATAAACGACATACTGGACTTTTCAAAGATAGAAGCGGAAAGCATGGATATAGTTCCTGTTGACTATCATGTTGCTGATCTGCTTTCCGAGATCGTGAATATGATGTGGCTCAGAGCCCGTGACAAGGGGATCGGATTTGAGGCCAGCATCGACCCGGATGTGCCCTCTGTGCTGTACGGAGATGAGGTCCGTATCAAGCAGGTGATCGTAAATCTCTTAAACAATGCGATCAAATACACAAAAGAGGGCCATGTTGAGCTGAGGATAGAAAGCAATGTAGGCGAAGACACAACAGAACTCATTATCTCGATAGCCGATACGGGAATGGGTATCAAGAAAGAGGATATCCCCTATCTTTTTGATGCTTTTAAAAGGGTGGATGAAGGAAAGAACAGGCATATAGAAGGCACAGGCCTGGGACTCAGCATTGTCAAACAGCTTGTGGAGCTGATGGACGGAACCATTTCCGTAAACAGCATCTACGGAGAGGGCTCCACATTTACCGTGACTGTCCGGCAGGGGATTTCTGATCACAGTAAGATCGGAGAACTGAATATCCAGAATCAGCAGGTGATAAAGAGGAGCAACTATGAGAGCAGCTTCCTCGCACCTGAGGTCAGGATACTGATAGTTGATGATAATGAAATGAATCTGGAGGTGGAGAAGCGGCTCCTCATTGATACTGACATGGGCATAGATACCGCAAAGAGCGGAAAGGAAGCCCTGGAGCTCTGTAACAAATCCCACTATGACGCAATCTTCATGGATCATCTCATGCCGGAGATGGACGGCATAGAGTGTCTGGAAGCCATACGGAATCAGGAGGGAGGCTTAAACAGGAACACTCCGGTCATCATCCTTACGGCCAATGCGGGAAGTGAGAACAGGGAACTCTACAGCAGATCCGGTTTTGACGGTTATCTTGTAAAGCCTGTTTCCGGTGAGGCCATGGAGGAGATACTGATCCGCCATCTTTCCAATGAAAAGATCATACTTCGGTCGGTAATGATGGGCGAGGGAGAGGAGATACATACAGCCGACAGGTATACGGAGAAGAGCCCTGTTATCATCACTTCCTCCAGCATGTGTGATCTTCCGGACCACGTCATAAAGAAATGCGGGATCCCCATCATACCCTTCAGGGTAAGTACCGAACAGGGTATTTTCCTGGATGGCACCCATATTGACGCATCGGAGCTTACAAGATATATGGCTTCGGGAGGGAAGGCGGCCTCTTCGCCTCCTGATGAAAATGAATATACCGAGTTCTTTTCAAATGTACTTAAAAGGGCTCACCATATCATTCATATTTCCATTACAGCAGCCATGAGCAGGGATTATAAGATCGCATGCGAAGCCGCAAAGTCCTTTGACAATGTTTCGGTGATCAACTCCGAATGCCTTTCAAGCTCCACCGGAATACTTGTTCTCATTGCCTACAAGCTTGTCCAGCAGGGAATGCAGGTGGATGATATCATTTCCGAGCTTGAGACGTTTAAAAAGCGGATCAAATGCGGATTTATCATCAGGGACACCGAATATATGATGAGAAAGGGACTTTTGAGCACGGGCCTCCATAAGATCGCAAACGCCCTGAATCTGCATCCGGCTATCAGGTTCAGGGATGACAAGGCAAAGCTCGGGGGAATTTGGATGGGAAGGACGAGAAGGGCATATAAAAAGTATATCGCCAGTGCTTTTCCAACCGATACCATTCCGGATTCGGATGTTGTATTCATAACCTATGTGGATGTCGATCCCGATATCCTTAAGTGGATAGAGGAGGAGATAAAAAAGACCGCATACTTTAAGCATGTGATATTCCAGCAGGCATCGGCGGCAATTTCCTCTAATTGCGGTCCAGGAACCTTCGGGATACTGTATTTCCTTAAGTCAAATAAAAAATACAATATTTCCACTCTGATAGATAATGCGTTTGATGAGGGAGTTCCTTCAGAAAGAGATCAGCTGTCAGGACAGGAGGAGACTTCCGGAGACGCAGAGGATACCGGGGATGAAGAGTTCTTCGGGGATGAAGGGGACTTCGAAGAGGAGGGAATCAAAGATGAGGAGAGCCCCGGGGAGGAAGACACTTTTCCGGAGGATGATACTTTTACGGATGAAGACGGCAGGGAGGATAAGAAAGCCGGGATCGCCATAGAGGGCATAGATGTTGAAACCGCCACAAAGAACAGCGGTTCCGAAGACGCCTTTAAGGCAGTACTAAAGATTTTCTATGACTCCATTGAGGAAAAGCATAAGGAGATCGAAGGATTCTTTGAGAGCGGTGACTGGGAGAATTACACAATAAAGGTTCATGCTCTTAAGAGCTCATCCAGGCTTGTGGGTGCAACGGGATTATCCATAAAGGCCGAAGAACTGGAAGATGCCGGGAAGAGAGATGACATTTCGTTCATCAAAGACCATCACCGCTCTGCAATGGATGATTTTATCTACTACAGGAAGGCATTGAAACCTTTATTCCCTCAGGAGGAAATAAAGGCTGAGGCAGGGGACGATGACAGGCCCGAAGCGGATCAGTACATGATGGAAGACTTTTTTGCGGCATTCAAGGACGCGGCTGAGAGTGAAGACGCTGACATGCTGAAAGCCATTATGGATGAGCTCGGGGAATTTTCCATTCCGGATACCTACAGTGAGAAATTCGGACTTATCAGGGAAAAAGCCGGGGTGAATGATTTTGCGGGAATAAAAGAAGTGCTGGAAAGATAGGAGGATGATCTATGGATGAAGCAGTTAAGGAAAAAATACAATTGGTTCTGCTGGGGAAAGTAAAGTACAGATCCTCAAATCTTGCTTTTAATATGCTGATATCCAAAATGCAGAAAAAGCTGAAGGAGGATCCGTCCTGCATGGATTCCTGTATGGCTGAAATGGATAAATTTCTGGGGAAGTATCCGATAGTTGCCAAGGTGGACCTTGCAAATATCGCAGCTCTGAAAAAATGAGGAGGTTATGGAAATGATCAAAACACTGGAAGAAACAATCTCTTTGATCGAAGGGGGAAAGACTTTACATATCGCGGCTGATGATTCACTGCTCAATAAACTGCCTAAGGGAAACTGGATAGGGGGAACAACGCCCTATCTTATCGGTGATGAGGGAGGACTGCTTACAAAGGACAGGCTCTTTGTAAACGAGATAGATTTTGCAGAAGAGGTGAAGATCGCCACCTACGGTAAATACAATGTTTTCCAGATAGTTGAAGAGTGCTATGACAACGGACTTACCATGATCATTATGCCCTTTGGTTCAAAAGTGGCAGCAAAATACGCAAAGGAGGCTCCGGAGGTAGAAGAGCTCATAATGCATCCTACTGTGGGATGGATATCAGGCTATGATCTTGCGAACCCTGGGGAAGCAAGGGTGTATGCGGGACCGGAGGGAAAGTCCTACACCGACAGGGCTGTGGTCATGTATTTCAGGCTTCCTGAGGGGAAGAGCGCTATGATAAATCTCGTCAATATCTTTGAAGATGATAAGAATGATCCTGTCATAAGGTTCCATGACAGTGACTTAAGCGTAAGAAGCTGTACCGTAGACGGAAAGGAAACCCTGTTTTCCGATTATATAGATTCTCTGGGGATTGATTCAAAGATGCCGCTGGTGGCGGATCACAACGGATCCTATATCAATACATCAATAAAGAGCGTGGAAAACGGAACGGTCAGTTTTTACGCCCCTGTATTTAAGGATATCGAATACCGATTTGCGAAAAAAGTGGAAGACTATGAGGGTGAATTTCGGAAGAAAACGGAAGAGGAAAAGGACAGAAAACCCTTCTTTTCCTGTAACTGCATATTGAATTACAATTACGGGAATCTCAGTGGAAAGAAGATGGATCCGTTTACCGGCCCCGTTACCTTTGGGGAGGTTGCCTACCAGCTGATAAACCAGACTCTTGTATATTGTGAGATTTTAGGATAGATCTAATGGATACGATCATCAGGATAAATGACAGCGTTAATTCCTTTGCCTGGGGAACCTTCGGCCTTGTACTGCTTCTCGGGACAGGACTCATATGTACGGTTATCACCGGGGTTTTTCAGATAACCAATCTGCCGCACTGGTGGAAAAAAACCTTTGGAGTGATAAACGGGGAGGGAAGGATCATCAATGACGAGGGCGCGCTGTCCCAGTACCGCACCTTCTGTACAGCCCTCTGTGCCGTCATCGGTACCGGTAATATCGCAGGAGTGTCAACGGCTATATGCGTCGGAGGACCGGGTGCAGTGCTCTGGATGTGGGTGGCTGCGTTTTTCGGTATGATGGTGAAGTATTCCGAGAATGTGCTTGGTTTATATTACAGGCGCCGGAACTCGGAGGGAGCCTGGTCCGGAGGCCCCATGTATTACCTGGAGGACGGGCTTGGTTCCATAAAGCACTTGAGGAAGCTCGGAAGAGTTCTGGGGGTGCTTTTCTGTGTGTTTTCCGTGCTGGCTTCCTTCGGCATAGGAAACATGGGACAGATAAATAAGATAGTCATCAATTTCGAATCAACCTTCCTGCCCAATATGGATTATGACCCCTTTCTGGGGGCACCCAAGGCGGATTGGATGATAGGGATGCTTCTGATGGCTGCAGCCGCTGTCATAATAATGGGAGGCTTCAGACGGCTGGCGGCTGTTTCCGAAAAGCTTATTCCTCTTATGTCTGTAATGTATATAGCCGGCTGTCTCGTTATGATCCTTTTGCATATAAGAGACCTGCCGGAGATAATATCGTCCATATTCCGCTTTGCCCTGGGACCCGCAGCCATAAAGGGAGGAGCAGCAGGAACCGCGGTACAGATAGCCTTCAATACAATAAAGAGCGGCTGTAAGAGGGGAGTTTTCTCCAATGAAGCCGGACTCGGTTCCTCTGTTATGGTCCACAGCAACAGCTGTGCCAGAGAACCGGTAAGACAGGGAATGTGGGGTATTGCGGAGGTCTTCCTCGATACGATAGTGATCTGCTCAATGACGGCT